>DMVN01000102.1 GCA_003476685.1 Acidobacteriota bacterium
TGCGGGCAAAATAAGCCCGGCTGGTGGCTTCCTGCACAAAGCGGTCGGCGAAGATTCTGGCCACCACCGTCTGGCTGAAAAAGATGAAGAAGAGGATAGGCACCAGGCCAGCGGCCAGGAAGGACAGATAGACGCGGAAGGAGAAGGACCGCCCGGAAAGCCACCACTCTTTGCCTCTCACCAGGGAAGGCAGCAGACCGGCCACCAGGAAAANNAGGAAAACACCCAGCAGAAAGAATAGCTTGAGAAATTCGGTAAACTGCCGGCGGAAGGATTTCAGCGGCTGGTAAAATACGCAAATATTATTGTCATCGAGGGCCAGGAAAAAGCCACGATAGTGGCTGTGGCCATCCCGGAATTCAAGCCAGAGTCCGGTCGGGGACGGGGGCCAGCTTTGCCTGATTTCTTCCGGCAGGGCCAGGCCCGGCTTGGTCTGCTGGAATACTGGCTCGCCCCGGCGGTCGAAGATGGCCAGGGTGACCGGGAAATGTTGCAGAGAGGGCAGGGTGTTAAGCCGCAGCAGTTCGAAGTAAGGGTTAGCAGAATAGTAAAAAGGCAGTAGTTCAGGGTCCAGGCTGACCCAGATAGCCAGACGGCCGCCCCTTCCTTGCTCATCCCTGAAATCCTGATAACCGACCAGGAAATGCTTTTCCTGGCCGAGGATATCGAGATATTGCTCATCAAAGGCAGGTCTGAGAGAAAGGGGAAGGTCGTTGGTCTGCTCGGCAAAAACTGGCATGTTAAGTCCGAAAGAAGACAGCAGCTTGAAATCGGTTGATTGGAGATAAAGGCAGGAATTCCAGTTTAGCCTGGCCAGGAGGGTCTTGTTCCAGAGTGACCGGGCCAGGTCCGGGCTGGTAGGGTTTCTGAAATATTGTAACAGTTCCCTTGACCTCTTCTGGAGCTCAGCCAGAGATTGGTTAAGGGCCGTCCGGGCCCAGGTTTTCTGAGAAGAAACGAGGTGGACCAGGACCTTTTCGGTCAGGTTTCTGGCCCGGTGCTCGGTGAATTCTTTGAGCTGAGTGTAGGTGAAAACGGAGATTAATAGCAGGCATAATCCCAGCTGAGCCCAGCTTCTCCAGGGTAGAGCCGAGGACGCAGCCAGCAGCAGCCAGAAACCGACCTGGATCATAATGTTAAGCCAGGTGAAATCAGCCAGGAACCAGAGTCCGGAATAAAATACCAGGCCGGTCAGAAGAAACACCCCCAGCCAGTCCGGTTTCTTCTGAAATCCAGTTAGCCAAAGCCTGGAGAATAATATCACCGGGAGCAGCAAACTGGCCAGCGCCAGGAACAGGCTCAGATAGATCAAAAGGGAAGCGGGAGTGAGCGGAAAGCTCAAAAGGTTGAGATTGCAGTTGGCTACCAGCCGCTTTATAAACCAGGCCAGAATCGCTATTGCCAGGGCCGAGCCTGAAGCCAGCAGGATTACGGAGGCTATTCTTTTTTTGGTGAAAGGGGGAAAAGTGCCTGCCGCCGGTTCTTTCCATAGGGCTTCAGGCGCCAAAATCCTGAGACTGACATAGACCAGGATAAAAAACAGAAGACAGCTGATAAAGAGTTCGGCCGGCGAGGCGACCAATCCGAGTGGACTCCGCAGGCCCAGAGTCTGGGCGCTGAAAACCGGCCAGTTGTAGGCCGGGTAATTCCTGGCCAGCAGGCCAAGATGGATTCGGATGATTATCAGCCCGGCCAGGGTCAGGAACCAGGTCATTCCCGGGGGCAAAGAATGCTGGAGCCTGGCCCGGTAAAGCCAGGTAGTTATTAAACTAAAAGACAGGATGGCCAGGACGATGGCCAGAATCCTGATCATTCCGGGCAGGACTATTTGCTGCCGCTGCAGCTGGAGAGAATTAAGGGTGACGGTGGCCAGAATCTGGCCCTGTTCATTGCGCAGGGGAAAATAGAGAGTCCGGATTTCAGTTTCTTCCGCCTGCTGGCTCAGGTATTCATCCTGGGTGCGGGAGAAAAAACGGCCCAGGGCTTCGGTATCCTGATCGTGGGGCCAGAAGTTGATGTCAGCCCCGCTTCGGTCAATTGATTTCAACCTGTTGAATTCCCTGACGTAGGCCGATTGAAATTGTGGCTGAAAAGCCAGCAGCTCGAATAGAACCAGGTAGCCATGATCCGGCCAGGTAATGAGCTTGACCAGGTAATAAGAAGCCCGGTCCTCGATGATGAAACTGCCTGGCTGAAGTCTTTCCGAGCCCTGGGGCCAGCCGGGCAGATGGTTTTTCAGGTTGGCTATGCTTCCCAGCCACAGTCGGGGGGTAAGGTCCTGTTCCAGCCAGGCCACTCCTTCCAACTCTGTTTTCAGTTTAGCTTTACGGAAAAAGCTGAAAACTTCTTCGGGCTGGTAAGCGGGAAGAGGCTGTTCAAAATAGCCCCGCCTTTTTTCCAGGAGACCGACCAGCCGGGAAAATTCGTCCTTGATATCAGCTGCATTTTCTTTGAGTCCGGCCACGATGTCTTGTTCTGATTGCAAGGAGCGGGACCGGTACAGAAGGCTGGAAGTCACGAGAAGCAGCAGACCCAGCAGGAAGAGGCAGGCAGCTATCAGCGGGGTTTTGGGGCTTGCCGCGCGCCACCAGCAGGTCGACTTTTTTGATTTTTTCATCTAACGTTTTTCAGCCCGGATTTCTCTGATTTTAAGAAGTGCCTGACCAGTCTTCATGCCGGCTGGCTTTTCCGGGAAGATGTAAAAATAAACCCGGAAAAGATGCTTGCGGCCATCTCGCTTATCGCTGGCCGACCAGCGGGCCTGGATGATAGCCCCTTTTCGGTCAAGGACTGGTTGATTTTCCTGGTCAACAAAAAACTCCAGGGTGGAGCCGTGCTGAAAGAGTCGTTTCAGTATCTGGAAAGCCTGTTCCCGGGAGAAACAATCAGATACCTGGAAAGGTTCGGGTAGCGTCAGAAGAACGGGGGAGTCCTGGGGCAGCAGCTCGGCCAGTCGGGCCGGGTCGTTCTGCAGGAAAGCGCTTTCCAGGGAAAAATTAAACTGATTAATCAGGGCCAGGAGAAACGATAAAAATAAACCTAAAGCACCGTTCACATCATCAATTCTAATAAATATCTATGGATAATGCCAGAAATATGAGAGGCTGGTTTGCCTGGTTCTTACCGGGGCAATCAGGCCTTTTTCTCTTCGGTTTTCTGTTCTTCCTGCAGAGCGGCCGCCTCGGCTTCCAGTTTTTTCTGACGGATGGAATCTTTAATACTGGAGATACCGGCAATGATGGCAATCAACCCGCCGAAAAACAGAATCGGAGGAATAAAACCAAAGACCAGCTCGTAAAATTCTCTCCACCAGACGAATATCACCAGATAGAGACCGGCAATCATGGCCACGATACCCAGGAAGATGGCTAAGTACTTGCCCATTCTGTACCTCCCTTCGTAATTCACATGGTAAATAATTATCTACAAAATTTTTCAACAATAGTCAAATCTTACTTACATATTTTCTCTTGTTTTTATTTAGCAGGAGAGTCAGTCTGCAAGCCTATTCAGGCTGGAATTGAATTTCTCAGGGGCGGCGGGTAATATTAGGTTGATGATGAAGCTGAAGCTGGTGATTTTTGACCTGGACGGCACGGTGGTCGAGAACAGCTATGACTGGCCGGCCATAAGGCAGCAGCTGGGTGTTCAGGGCGGTTCCATCCTGGCCTATCTTGACAGTCTGCCCGAACCGGAAAGGTCAGAAAAGTATGCCCTGCTCCGGAGGTTTGAAAGGGAGCAGACTGAAAGTTCGGTGCTGAAGCAGGGAGTGAGGGAATTTCTGGAGTGGCTGGCCGCGGCCGGGGTGAAAACAGCCCTGGTAACCAACAACAGCCGGGAGAATACCGACCATCTCCTGCAAAAGTTCAGGCTGGGGTTTGACCTGGTGCTGACCAGGGAAAGCGGCCTGCACAAACCGGCCGGGACCCCCTTTCTCAGGGTAATGGAACACTTCGGAGCCGGGGCCGGGGAAACAGCGGTGGTGGGCGATACCAACTATGACCTCCTGGCGGCTAAGGAAGCCGGCGTCAGGCTGGTTTTTATTCTGAAGAGTCCGATGACGCCGGTTGGCCTGGAAGGAGCGGAGCTGGTTGAAACTTTTGATGATATAAAAGCAAAACTGGCAGAGAAGATTCCATAAAAGAAAGGCTTCAGACTAACCGGATCGGGCTAATCGAATTGAATAAATAGAACAGCTCAGCCTGAAGGTCGGGCTCGGTTTTATTCCGCCTGCCGTTCGTAGACGACTTTCCCGCCCACTATGGTATAGATAACCGGCGTCGTCAGGATTTCCCTGGGTTCAACAGTAAAAAGGTCACGGCCGAAAACCGTAATATCGGCCAGCTTGCCCGGCTCCAGGGTGCCTTTTATGTTTTCTTCAAACGAAGCATAGGCCGCGCCCCAGGTAAAATATTTGATGGCTTCGGCCAGGGTCAGTTTCTGCTCGGGGAACCAGCCGCCTTCCGGGTAGTCGAATTCGATGTTTTTCCTGGTGATGGCCGAGTAGAGGCCGCGACGGGGGTCCAGCGGTTCGACCGGCCAGTCCGAGCCAAAAGCCAGGACCGCCCCGTTGTCCAGCAGGGTCCTCCAGGCGTAGGCGTACCTGGAACGTTCTTTTCCGACTCTTATTTCGCAGAAACGCATGTCGGTCGTGCAGTGCGTGGGCTGCATTGAGGCTATCACCCCCAGTTGCTTGAACCGGGGGAAATCTTCCGGCCTGATGATCTGGGCATGCTCTATCCTGAAGCGCAGGTCCTTCGGACCGTATTTTTTCTGCGCCCTTTCCACAGCGTTTAAGACCCAGTTAACGCCTTTATCACCGATGGCGTGAGTGCCGACCTGGAAATCGTTGGCATAAGCCTTTTCCAGCAGTTCATAAAAAACCTCTTCGGGATACTGAGGCAGGCCGCTTTTGTCCGGGGCATCGGCAAAGGGCTCAAACATCAGAGCTGTACCGGAACCGAGGGTCCCGTCAATGAACGCTTTGAGAAAACCGATTTTCAGGTAGTCATCTCCCTGCCCCTGGCGAAGGCCCAGCTGGAGGTACTGGTCAATTCCTTCAATCGGCAGCCAGGCGTAAACCCGTAAGGTCAACTTGCCTTCAGTCCTGAGCTTTTTATAAATCTCCAGGTCGCGCAGGCCAGAGTCGGCATGGACCCCGGTCAGGCCAAGCTTCCGGGCATGGTCCAGAGCTCTAAGGATATCTTCTTCGGGCGTGGATTGAACCGTGGACTTGACTTTGATCAGGGCCAGGGCCGATTCCTTAAGGATTCCAGTCGGTTCTCCGGTTTGGGGGTCGCGGACAATTTCCCCGCCGAAGGGGTCTCTGGTCTTTTTATCAATGCCAGAAAGTTTCAAGGCCAGGCTGTTGAGCCAGGCGGAATGGCCGTCAACCCGGCGAATGACCACGGGATTCTGGGGTGAGACTTTATCCAGGTCTTCCCGGGTTGGCCATTTCTGACCGGGGAAGAGGGTGTGGTCGTATTCCCGGCCGAAGACCGGAGCCCCGGGGGGCAGTTCCTTGATTTTTTCGGCAATCATCTGCTGAATTTTTTCCACGGAATCCACACCGCGAAAACTCAGTTCGATCAGCGACAGGCCGCCCGAAGAAAAATGGGTGTGAGCATCTATCAACCCCGGTATGGCCACTCCTTCTGTGAGTTCTATCACCCTGGTTTCGGGCCCCAGGTATTTCTTGATTTGCTTTTTACTCCCGGTGGCCAGGATCTTACCGCCGCCGGCCGCCAGGGCTTCAACCAGCGGCTGTGAATCGTTACCGGTAAATATCTTGCCAATCAATACCAGTTCTGCTTTTTCTCCTGTCTTTTCCTGGCAGCCGGAAAGCCACAGACCGGCCAGGAGAATGAGCATAAGGCTTAGAAGCGTTAAGGTTCTGGTCATTTTTGTCCGGTTCATTTTTTCCTCCAGCTCTTAATCTTCACCTATAATAACATAAGGAGTCCCGGGCGGGGAAAGTTAAAATGTGATTTTGACTGAACAACCTGCCGGAGTCTTTAAATTCTGGAACGGAAACCAGGCTTCGGCTCCTTCCTGTCAGTATGTTATCTCCTGAAGAAGGAAGATAACCCAAACTGGAAAATCGGACCGACCCTTCGGGTCAGCACCTGGCCAGGGAAGTTTAGCTTGAGAATAATCATATTTTTAAGGCATAATAGCGGCTGGAAAAATTTTAAGACTGAAAATAAGACAAGCTTTTGATTGATTTTGAGATATGGCTGTAGAAAAATAAGTAACATTAAGGGGAAAGAAGGATCAAAGGACAGAGACGATGAAAGACAGCAAGCTTCTTCTCATTCCCGGACCCAGCCCGGTGGTCGACCGGGTTCTGGAAGCCCTGGCCCAGCCGACGGTTTCTCATATCAGCCCGCAGATGGAGAAAGAGTTGAGCGGGGCCCTGGAAAATATGAAAAAGATTGTTTTTACCGCTGACGGCCAGCCTTTTATCATCGCCGGCGCCGGCACTCTGGCCATGGAAATTGCACTGCTTAATATAACGGCTGAAACGGACAAGGTCCTGGTGGTATCTCAGGGCTACTTTGGTAGCCGGATGGCCGAGATCTGCCAGGCCTTTGACCTCAAGCATGGCCTGCTGTCAAGCCAGTGGGGGAAGGCAGTCAGGCCGGAAGAGCTTAAAGCCGAGCTTAAGAAACATAAGTATGAAGTAGTGGTCTGCACCCATGTGGACACGGCCACTGGAGCCTGTGCTCCGGTTAAGGACTATGCCGAAGTCGTTCGCCAGGTTGCCCCCGATGCCCTCCTGGTGGTTGACGGAGTCTGCGCCACCGGGGGGATTGAAGAGCGGATGGACGACTGGGGTATTGATGTTGTTCTGACCGCGGCCCAGAAATGCCTGGGCGCGCCACCGGGACTGGCCATAGACGTTTTTTCCGGGCGGGCCCTGGACAAAAGGAAAAAGCTGACCCGGGTCAAGGCTTATTATGCTGATATTCTGCGCTGGCTTCCGGTCATGGAAAATCCTAACCGCTACTTCTCGACTCCCTGTGTCAACGAAATCCGGGCCTTTTATGAAGCCACCAGGATCGTACTGGAGGAAGGGCTGGAAAAAAGGTTCGAGAGGCACGAACGTTTCGCCACGGCCATTCGTCGTGGACTGACTTCCCTCGGCTTTTCGGTCTATACCGATGAGACCTGCTTAGCCTCAACTCTGTCCGTCATCCGCTATCCCGAAGGGCTTGATGACCTCAGCTTCAGGAAGAAGCTCTATGAGAATGGGGTGGTAGTGGCCGGGGGGCTCGGGCCAACAGCCGGTCAGGTGTTTCGCTTCGGACACATGGGCAACCTCACCCGGGAACAGATAATTTTCGCCTTCGATGCCATTGAAAAATCGCTGTTGCACCTGGGCTATGCTTTCACCCTGGGAGACGGAGTAGAAACGGTCCGCTCTCTTCTGGTAAGATAGAAGACGGTGCTGGTTGCCGGCAACCGACCAGGTTGTCAATCTGGCTAATTATTCTTCTGAGTAATTGCTTCAGGTGGCGAGGTTTATGATGAAAAACAAAGTGTATTTTATCAGGGCCAGCCGGGAGGAAGGGGCTGAGGTCATTGCCCGGAAAGCCAGGGCCATCTACCTGGCCCTCGGTTTGAACGAGAAAATCGAGCCCGAAGATTTTGTAGCTCTGAAGATCCATTTCGGAGAAAAAAACAACACCGGGCATATCAAGCCCCGCTGGCTGACCGGGATTATTGACGAGGTACTGAAAAAGAGCCAGAGGGCTTTTCTCTCTGACAGCAACACTCTTTATGTGGGAAACAGGTCCAACTCAGTTGACCACATCCGCCTGGCCTGGGAGCACGGGTTCACCCCGGACGTGGTCAGGATACCGGTTATCATTGCTGACGGCCTGATAGGCCGGGAGAAAACGGAGGTCAAGGTTGACGGGCAGAGAATCCAGACTTCCCGGATTGCCAGCGCTTTCCTGCACTCGGACGCCATGCTCTGCCTGACGCATGTTACCGGGCACGTTCAGAGCGGAGTGGGAGCGGCCATCAAGAACCTGGGCATGGGTTGCGCTTCCCGGGCAGGCAAACTGGACCAGCATTCGGTGGTTCATCCCAGGGTAAATACCAAGCAGTGCCGGAACTGCGGCCTCTGTATCAGGTATTGCCCGGCTGGGGCCATTATCCAGACTGAAAGCTACGTGCTGATTGATGACGAGAAGTGCATCGGTTGCGGAGAGTGCCTGGTGGTCTGCAAGTACGGCGCCATCAAGATGAAATGGGATGAAGATTCTCGCCGGCTGCAGGAGAAGATGGCCGAATATGCTCTGTCGGTTAAGAACCATTTCCGGGATAAAATCTGCTTCCTGAATTTTATCCTCCAGGTTACCAAGGATTGTGACTGCATGGCCAAGAACCAGCCGGCCATCGTGGCCGACGTCGGTATTGTCGGCTCGCTGGACCCGGTAGCCGTTGACCGGGCTTCGATTGACCTGGTGCTCAAGACCGCCGGCCAGGATGCTTTCAAGAAGGGCTATAACATCGACTGGTCGGTCCAGCTGGCCTACGGAGAAAAAATAGGTCTGGGCAGCCAGAAATATGAGCTGGTGGAAATAAAAGATTTTTAACTCTGCCGGTCCCGGAGCAAAATCTTAAGCACGCTTGAACTGAAAAGTTGCGACCACATTCCGTCTGCTTAATTATGAGTCGGATAAGGGAATTTTCTGTTTCAACTCTCAGGACTTAATTCCGGAGCTGTCGGGAAAATTCCTGGTTATGGGCAAGACCCCGGCAGTAAATCAAAAAAAATGTCAGAAAAGCTGCACCAGCGGCTTCGTTCTTGGGCGGTCCGGGCTCTGCCGTTGGTGGAGAATCTTGTGATCTTCGAAAGGAATTTTGCTAACTAATGTTTTGCTGACCGGACCGGTGTGACGGTTAGCGCAACTTCCGGAGCTGGCTGTTGAAGAAAAAGATGGCCACGGAATATATAAGAAAAACAAAGGCCGAGACCATAATCGGCAGCTTTTCCCCGAAGTGGTTGGCCGCCGCCCCAATCCACAGGGCGGCAAACGGCATCAGGCCGAAAAAGACGAAGCTGTAGATGCTCATCACCCGGCCCCGCATCTTTTCCGGGGTCTGAATCTGAACCAGGGAGTTACACAGGTTATAGATGATGATGACGCCAATACCCGAAATGAGCAGCAGCACCAGCGATAGCGGTAGAAAGCGCGACAGGGCAAATAGAATAATTGAGATGGGATAAAAAAGTGCACCCAGGCTCAGAAGCTTGCCCCGTGACAGGTGATGACTGAAGGAGGCGATGAACAGGGCTCCAATCAGGGCCCCGATTCCGGTCGCGGTCTGAAGGAAACCGTTGGTCCGAGCATCGCCGTGAAGAATTTGAACTGCCCAGGCCGGGAGCAAGGTGATAAAGGCCCGGCCGAAAAGGGTGGTCATGGCCACGGTCAGGACCAGGAGGCGAATTGTCCGGTGGTTGATAACGTATCTGATTCCATCTTTCAGGTCTTCAATCACCGAATTTTCTGTCGGCCGGGGCTCAAACGGTTTTAGCTTCATCAGGGCCAGAGCGATGATCACCGCAATAAAACTGAGGCCGTTAATGGTAAAGCACCAGGCCGGTCCAAGGGAGGCGTAGATTATTCCGCCTGCGGCCGGACCCAGAGCTTGAGCGGAATTGAACATGGCCGAGTTAAGGGCAATGGCGTTGGTCAGGGCCTCGGGCTCTATCATTTCCATGACGAAAGCCTGCCGGGCCGGGGCGTCAAAGGCGTTGACTATGCCAGAGCAAAAGGCCAGCCATATTATGTGCCAGGGCTGGACCAGGTGCAGGAAGACCAGGGCAGCCAGGACAAAGGCCAGCAACATCATGACGGTTTGGGTAAGGATCAGGATTCGGCGGCGGGGGATGCGGTCGGCCACCACGCCGCCGTAGAGCATGAACAACCAGGTGGGCAAGCCGGCGGCAAAGCCGGCATAACCCAGGTAAGCGGGGGAGCGGGTGATTTCGTAAATCAGGAAGGCCTGGGCCGTCATCTGCATCCAGGAACCGAAGACCGAAATTAACTGGCCCCAGAACCAGAGTCGGTAATTCGGATACTTGAGGGCGTAGAAAGTCTGTTTCCAGGAAAATTTTTTCCCCAGCGCCAGAAGGCGGGGCAGCAACTGGGTTGAGGTTCCGTTAATGTCCTGGTCCATAAGTGCCTTAAAATGGCATTTATTATACGCCCCGCATTTCTTTATTTCAATCAGGGAAAGGGGAGGGCTGAGCTCAGCCCGGGTAGCAATTTTAGCTGGAAATTTGTGGGTCAAGCCGGTTGAAAATTATGTTTTATTGAGGTGGGTCTTATCTATCGGCGGTCAATCTGGCCAGCTCGGCTTCGTAGACCAGGAGGTCGGACTCACTGAAGAGAACAAACCTGATTTTTTTTACCCGCTTCAACTGCGGGACCATTGTCAGCACGGTCTTGAGGGCAACTTCGGTAGCTTTTTCCAGGGGGTAGCGGAAAACGCCGGTGGAAATGGCCGGGAAAGCAATGGAATCTACGCCATGCTCTTCAGCCAGGAGAAGAGAGTTGCGGTAGCAGTCGGCCAGCAGCTTGTCTTCGGGCTTGTCAACCCCGTAAACCGGTCCCAGGGTATGGATAACATGATTGTTGGGCAGGTTGTGGCCGCCGGTAATGACCGCCTGCCCCGGTTCAATGGGAGCGTACTGCTGGCATTCTTCTTCCAGGCCGGGTCCGGCGGCCCGGTGAATAGCTCCAGCTACTCCACCACCCGGTCGTAGCTGGGCGTTGGCAGCGTTGACGATAGCCGTTACATCTGGCTGGTCGGCGATATTCCCCTGAAGACACTCGATAATTACCCCGGAAATTTCCTTGATCATAAGGCCAGGCCCTCCTTAAAGATACAATTTGAATATACTTAATTCCGCAAAAATTACAACAGGAAGTTTCAGGCCGGAAAGGGACGGGCGGGCCGGAAGGCGGCAGGCGGATTGAATACAGCAAAACTGGGAGGCTTCAGTCTGTCAGATCAGAATGGCTTGGCGCAGGGGAAATTAAAAGAAAAAAATCGGGGAGGTGGGATTTGAACCCACGACCCCAGCGTCCCGAACGCTGTGCGCTGGCCAGGCTGCGCTACTCCCCGCAGGCAATCAATTATAAATTATCTTTTCCGATATGTCCAGCTATCAGCGTGAGGAAAAATAGCGGGGATTTGGTGCTTTGACCACAAAAAATTCAAGTGGTTCTTCCTCCTCATTGCTGATGTTCATCTTGATGTGGTAGGGTTGGTTTATTATGGTCCCAGCCTGGTAATAGTGCTTTTCTTGATTCTGTAGCTGTAGGGTCATTGTTCCCCTGATAATTAACAGGTAAACGTTAGAATTTGAGAAGTGTTCAGGCACATAATCTCCTTGAGCCAGCACTATGTGGTTAATAGCCAGGTTTTCGTCATCAATAAGCCTTTCCATGAGCTTGTCCGATGCTTGCTGAAAACGGTATGTTTTTTCAATCATCTTCAATTTCATATAAATAAATTTCTACCAATCCAGCATACCACAAAATTCTTCAGCCAGCCTTTCATCACCTCAAAAGTTTGATTTTGAAGTTGTTAGTGGAGTATAAGAATTAAATATGAGATATACAGCTGAATAACAGGGAGGTAGCATGATGAAAACAATGTCTCTATCAGGCACAATGAGGAGTAGAAAATTTATAGGGGGCATTATTTTGGCCCTGATAATGCTGGGGTCTGTTGGTTATTTGTCAGCCCAGTCGTTTTCTCAGGGGCAAGTACAGGAAGGGCTAAAAGTGGAGAGCAAGATACTGGGGAAAGAAGTCCGTTATACGATTTATCTGCCGCCTGATTATCAGACCTCCAACCGGCGTTATCCAGTTGTTTACCTGCTTCATGGTTACACTGATAATGACACGGGCTGGCTGCAGTTTGGAGAAATAAACCAGACGGCTGACCGGGCCATAGCTGAGCAGCAAATTCCACCGATGATTATCGTCATGCCCGACGGCGGAGTGAGCTGGTATATTAATGATTATCAGGGGAAGGTGCGCTACGAGGATTTCTTCTTCCAGGAGTTCATTCCTTACATTGATGCCACCTATCGCACCAGGCCGGAGAAAGAGTTTCGGGGAATAGCCGGGCTGTCCATGGGTGGCTGGGGGACTTTAATCTACGCTCTTCGTCATCCGGAAATGTTTGCCGCGGCAGCTGCTTTTAGCGCCGCGGTCTGGACTGATGAGGAAGTGATAGCTACCGAAGATAAAGTTTATGAACGGATTTTTGCCCCGCTTTTTGGTCCCGGTCTTAAAGGCAAAGACCGGCTCACGGCCCATTTCCGGAGCTACAACCCGCTGGACCTGGTGAAGACCTTGCCGGTGGAAAAAATAAAAACGGTGCGGTTTTATCTTGACTGCGGCGATGATGATTTTCTTTATAAAGGCAATGCGGCCCTGCATGTGGCCATGCGCGACCGCAAGATTCCGCATGAGTGCCGGATGAGAGATGGTGGCCATACCTGGAGCTACTGGCGGACAGGTATTCTGGAGGGGCTGAAGTTCATCGGCGAAAGCTTCCACCGCTGACGCCAGGAATGATGAGATCATTTAGTTTTTATTTATCAAGCTAAAGGGAATGTTGGAATTTTCCAGAAGGTCTGGTGTTTCAGGCTCAGGATTTTTATTTGGTTAGAAAATCAATAGGATCTTTAGTTTAGACGGGACCGGGTAAAAAATAAAAGTGAATGATTTTTGTATGGACGAGCCGGGGTAAGTAACGGCTTCTTATTCTGGAATTACCAACTGCTGCTTGGCCTTAGCCCAAAATCAGGTTTGAGCTTTACCGTTGACAATAAAAACACCCTTGTTTGATTTCAGGGTGGATTTTTGCCAGTTAACAAAAAGATCATACTTTGGGCCTTCAGATTTTTTTAGCTTCACGGTAACATGATTAGTTTCGGATGGGAATTTGTTTGGGTCTTTAGGTTTAACAGTCAGGGTCAGCTGGAATTCCTCAGGCAATTTGTTGAGCTGGTCGGGGGTAAAAAGTAAGGTAAATTCGCCCTGGCTGTTGGTAACCAGTTTATTCTGTCTGATAGCTTTTAAGATGACGTCAAACTGGGTCTTTTCCGCCGGACCGGATTCGCCGCCCGCCGCCAGTTTAGGTGTTACCGGACCAATCTGCTCCACGGTGATTTCAGCTCCTGGCACAGGTTCGCTCTGAAGGTTTGATTTGGTGGTGGCCGTGATGAAAGCATCCAGAGCTTTTTTCTGGTCTTTTGTTTGAGCCGAAATAGCGGTGTAGCCAGCCAGGATGAAGAAGATGGTCAGCACGGCAATTAATGTTTGGCCTCGCTTCATAGTTTTCTCCTTTACGATTTTTAACTGCTAATTTACAAATTTTTCAGGCTCCGGTCAAAATTTATTTTTTAAGACGGGATTTTTTGCTGGGCCTATTTTTTTGGCTTTTCAGGTATTTTAGATAAAAGCTTTTTTGTTGAGAAAACTCCTGATTTTTATTGATTCTTTGGTCTTAAAATTATCCCCTTTTTGGGGAAGGAAGATCATAAAATTTCTTTAAACGGGCTGACGCTCTATTTAATTTGGACTATTGACAATACGAAGGTGTGAAGATATTATGTATATACAAGATATCGCAAGGAGGCTTGGATGGAAAAACAGCTGCTTATCCGCATAGACAACAACCTGAAAGAGCGCCTGGAGAGGTTGGCCCGCAGCGAAGGGAAGACGACAAGCGAGATGGTTCGTGAACTTATCAGTGAATATGTTACGGAAAAAGATATTGGCGCTTATATTGAGGAGTTGTGGAATAAGGTCGGCAACAAACTCAGAGAGAAAGGCGTAAGACCGGATGATGTCAGAAGGGCTGTGGCGGAAACGAGGAAAGAGCACGGATGAGAGTAGTTATAGGCACCAACGTTTTTATCTCTTCTTTTTTTGGCGGTAAACCGAGAGAGATAATTAACCTCTGGAAGGAAGGGAAAATCATCATCTGCTTGACGCCGCCGGTCATAGAAGATTACGTACAAGTCCTGAAAAGGCTTGGGCTGGATGGTGAACCAGAGTTAAAGGAATTGATCGATTTTCTGGCTAAGGGATATAACATTTGCTTTAGGACTAAAACTCCATCTTTACAAGTAGTCGATCAAGACCCGGCTGACAATAAGTTTATTGAAGCGGCGGTAGGTTTAATAGCAAAGGTAATAATCAGCGGAGATAAACACCTGTTGGCCCTTAAAGAATATTTTGGGATTAAAATTTTATCCCCGGCAGAATTTTTATCTGACTTTAAATCTTCGGGAAAGAAAAAGAAATAATTTCCAGCTTATCAGGCTGTATTGCTGGGAGATTAGCCAGAAGCAATAAAAAGTTTTTAGTGATAAGACTAATAATTTGACATCTATATTTTAATTTTTAGGTCCTTCCGACTTTTAAATGGGTAAACTCGGAAAATCATAACTCTCAATGAGCGAATAGAGGACTCAACGATGAAGGTTTTAAAAGATGGTCGGAGAGGAATGTTCTTTATTTTGTTTATATTTCCTCAATTAGCTTCATTTCCTATGAGTTGGCCAAGATTCAACTTAGGTTTAAGGAACCAGGAATTTCTCATTTTTACCCACAATATAGCCGGATGAGCCAATTTTTAATGTGCAATGATGACAAAATGCCTTGAATTGGCAGCTGTTTTATTGTCAAACCATTTCTTAATGGTATTGTTTCGGATGGAATAGATGAAATACAGGGAACTGTCCGTAATTTTTTCAACGAATAAGCTCGTCTTCTATTTTTAAAACTCATGGCTTAAAGATGTAGGCATTTTCAGAGCTCTGGACTGAGTTGGCCTGAGCTGAATTTATCTTTTGCCTGATTTGAGCTTCTTAAGGTAAAATTGTTTAAAAATTGTAGAGGCGGAAATGGCAAAAAGAAGTTTTAAGCTGCCGCATACGCTGGTATTAATTTATCTGCTGGTCATTCTGGTTTATGGGCTGGCTCTGGTTTTGCCGTCGGGAGAGTTTGACCGGGCGGAGAAAACGGTTCAGGGCCAGACCCGGCTGGTTACGGTACCAGGTACCTATCATCAGATAGAGAAAAAGTGGCTTGGTCCGCAGTGGCTGTTGATTGCACCTATTCGCGGTTTTCAGGATGCTTCGCTCA
>DMVN01000172.1:0-1470 GCA_003476685.1 Acidobacteriota bacterium
TTAAAAATGATATTCCCGTATTTAGCCGGGTTGCGGGAAGCGCCGACCACGGCGATTTCCTTCTGGTTAAGAAATTCCGATATCTTATTGGCAGTTATCATTTTTAGGCTTTGGAATCAGCTAATATATTTTACACCAAATTGGCATTGATAGCGGTAGCTGAATTAATTTCTGGGGTAAAGCCGGGGAGAAAGCAGATTTGCAGTGGAGTCGGCTCCGGCGGGACAAATGGCCTGATAGAGCCAGTAAGGCAGACCTATTGTTTCGTAGGGCTTGGATTGCTTTTTATCTTAAAAAAAAGAAGGTTCCCACCTTCTTTTCTTCTTTTGCCCTTGCCTCCACCCAGGAAAGTTAAAGGCTTACCAAATTCTTGTTTGCAGAAAAGTTTGAGAAATTTTTTTGAAGCTCAGAATTCCAGCTTCTTGTTCCTGGTTGGGCTGGCAACCCAGGCCCGTCCGTCCCAGTATCTTATCCTGTCTTTGAGACTTCTCAGCTCGGTTTCGGCGTGCGGCGGCAGTACCCGGGAGATTACCAGTTCTCTCACCGCTTCTATTAACAGGTCGGTCGGACGGGAAAAGAGGGGATTGAACCTGAAATCTAAGTTGTACATCATCTGGCAGGGGACCTCTTTGCTGAATTCGTGGGTGGTGATTTCCAGGATTTTTTCTTCCCGGAAAAGCTCAATGGAAGTAGTGTAGTTGCGTAACCCCATGGTCTGGTTAAGGGTAGTCCTGGGGAGTAGCAGGTAGTATTCCTGTGAGCCAGACTGAAGCTCGGCGAATTGAAAATCCGGGTTGCCACTGGGCGGTGAGCAACCACTGATGTTTCTGGGGTCCAGAACCAGGAGGCAGGCCTGCTGAAAATCGTTATTCGTTCCGCCGGCAATAATTTCTTTCCAGCCATCATCGTCCAGGTCTTCTATCAACAGGGCAGCCCGGCCAAGGTGTCCGGCATGCCAGTATTCCCCCTTAAGTTTTCCCCGGGCATCCAGCAGCGAAATCTGGGTAGGATACCAGGTGACATGGTTGGCTATTAACAGGACGGATTTTTCATGAGACTGGCGGTTAAAATCGGCAGTCTCAAACCTTTTAATCAGGTAATGGTTGGAAAACTCATCGGTCAGGGTTTTCATCCTTCGGCCCGGCTGGTAGCTCCATAATATTTTTCCAGACTTGGTCAGGCAGAATAGTTCCGAGCTGATCTTTTCCTCGCTCAGGTAGTCTCCGGAGACCAGGATTTCCTCTTCTCCATCTCCATCCAGGTCTACAAATTTTTGCTGCAGGCTATCGGGCTTAAAGGGCCGCCGCAGGGGAAAAACCCAGAGAAGCTGTCTATCTGGATTGCGGGCGAAGAGGCTGCTGTTGTGAAGTTCGAGAATCACCGGGTTCCTGATTTTCCAGAAATGGCAAGAAGGGTGCTTGCTGATGATTGCAAAGACAGCGATGGTGGCTACCACTACCAGGATGGCCA
>DMVN01000172.1:1522-16292 GCA_003476685.1 Acidobacteriota bacterium
CAGCTCCAGCTTTCTCCAGGGATGCCGGGCCAGGAGAGAATACAGAAAACCGCGAGCCTCTTTGAGGTTGGCCGAGGGAACCACCAGGTAACTCAGGCCCGAATAAAAAACGGCTTTGACCTTGAGCTCCAGGGCTTCGGGAGCAATTCGCAGCACCTCGCCCCTCATATCTACCTTGCCGGTGAAGGCCGCTTCCTGGGAGTATTGAAAATGGAAACGTCGCTCGCTCGCCAGCAGCTTCTGGCTGAGGGATAGGACAGCCAGAGGCAGCCCCAGGCTGTCGCCGGAGTAAATAAAATTCTTTTCACTGAAGGAAAAAACCAGAGTGCAGGGCGGCAGCTGGAGCCGGTAAGAATTCTTTAGGACATAATCGGCTGCTTCCATGGCATCGGTGGCCAGGAGATAGGACTTTTCCTGGTAAAAAGCTGGCAGGTTGGCAAACCTGACCAGGTTGTGACCTTCGGCGGCCCCGGTCCGGCGGCAATGGCTTTCTAGCAGCAGCAGCCTGGCCTGACGGCTGGCCTGAAGCAGTCCTTCCCTTTCCACCAGGGGACAGAACAGACTATCTTCACTCCAGCCTGAGAATTTTTTCCATTTCTCCTGGAGCAGGTCTAAATCCAGGGAAAGCCCAGGGCCGGAATTGACCTGTCGGATAAACTCCAGGAACATCTGCCAGTTGGAATGGCAGCGCTGCTTGATTTCTGCCAGCTGGGGAGAAGCTTCTGAGCTGATGTTTTCCAGTTCCTGACTCAGTGTTTGAAGCGAACCAGCCTCGGCTATTTTTTGCTTTTTCTGCAGAGCTCTCAGGCCTTCTTCCAGTTCACCCAGGTAAAAACAATTGAGAGCCTGATAAAAGAAAAGATTGCTGAGTGTATCCCTGAACTGATTATGGTCAATTCGGTCGGAGAAGCGGTTGAACAGCTGCCAGGAAATGTCCACATAGCTCCCCAGTTCCTCGGGCGGCAGACAATCGGGCTGGAAGCTGGCAGTCAGGAAGATAAAAAGTCCGGCCAGCTGAAGATGGAAAGAATAGGTTAAATCGTCCGGCAGATGCCGCGTCGAACTGAAAAAATTGGCAATCAGCCTGACTTTTTCCCGGTCATCGGCGGCCATGGAAACGCCGGACAGCGTCTGTTTGTAAAGGTTTTCCAGGTCAAGCGGCCCCTGTCCGGATTGGTTATCACTCCTGTTATTCATAAAGATAAATTCCCAGGGTGCCAGCAGTGGCTGGCAATTCAAAAATGGCCAGGCCTTTCTGTGGCACAGCAATCAGGGTTTCTTCTTCATCTCCCGCCACCAGCACCATTCTTTTAATCTCGGTTCCCTCGGGCAGATTCAGGGGTTTGACTTTCAGGGTGGCCTGTGCCCCGGAACGGAAAAGCTCAACCTGGATGTTGCAATTCCTAAAATTCTCTTCGACATAAACTGGGTGGATGGTTCCCCCAGGGTTGAGCCTGAATATAGCCGAAGGCGAGCAGACCGAGGCCGAGATGGACGAACTTTCGGCCTTTATCTTTCCCAGCTTGACCCGGCCATGAGCATCGGTTAAAAATTCCCGCCTGGGCTCGTCCAGCACCAGGAAGGCATATTGATATTTCTGCTCCTCGGCATGTAGCAGGTGAGCTTCCAGGGTATCGTTCAGGTTATCGTGAAGGATTCTCAAAAGATAGCCATTGTCGGCCGATATCAGGGCCAGCTTCTCGGCGTAGACTTCGTAGGAGGGCAACCCGGTAAAGCCTACCAGATGGGGAAAGGGAGAAACCTGACTGTAGTGATGAAAAAGCCTGATGCTGTTCTTAAAATCGGGTGGGCCGGTCAACCCGGCGCAGAGTTCAAGGATTTTTTGTTTTCTTAAGTTCTTCATCATTTTATCCATGAGGCCCCTCTGGGGCCAGGCCTTCTTCTTTGAGCCTGGACCTCAGATATTCCCTGGAGCTTTTGACCAGGTATTCCAGGATTTTCCGCTTTTCTTTTCTGTATTCTTGCGGCGAAAGCCCGGGATAGTATTTCTTCAGATAATCAAATAGCGATCTTTCCTGGCCTCCGTCCAGCCAGTCCTGAAAGAGGTCGTTCAGGGCTCGAAGGTAAGCTTCCTTTTCTTCCTGGTCGATCTTTTTCTTCAGTCGGTACCGGTCGAGCAGCCAGACATTTCTTTCTCTGGCTTCAGCTATCAGGCGATTTAACTCTGGATTGAGCCCTATCCTGTCGGGGCCGGACGTAAACTGGAGACCCTGACCAACTTCTGCCAGCAGATAGTTCTTCTGGGTTTCGATGTAGACTTCGAGCAGGGTATTCACCGGAACTTCAACCGCCAGCTTTTTCTCCTGTAATACTTGGAGCAACCGGCCAAAATACTTGGGAATTTGCAGACCACCGAGGCCGTGATCCAGGCTGATGGCCAGAAGCCGGTCAGACTGGTTTTCGGTTAAACGGGTTGACCCCTGGCGGCGGGAGGGAAATGGCTGAAGAATGGCCAGCATCCGGTTATTTTCCCTCTTCAGGCGGCAGCCCGGCAATTTTTTAAGAGCGTACAGAATCTCTCTTTTGATCCTGGCCCTTTCTGGCCTCAGCTCACTGCTCAGGTAATAAAAAGTCTGTTTCAGCCGCCGGTTCAGGATGTTCTTAAGGTAGCGTCTGAAGTCGGCCTCGCTGGCGCTCAGGAATTTTTCAGTAATTTTCCAGTTGAATAATCTTTCCAGAACCGGGAAGCGGCCATCCTGGTTTCTGATGAACAGGGAAGAAACGGTTAGAAGGGCAATGTCCCGGGGTTCATAGCTGGAAAGTCTTAAGTACAAGCCGCTCTGCTTCTTGATTATAGGCAGCAACAGCTGGACCAGCGACCGGATCAAGTCTTCCAGGTCGGATTCGGTATAGCTGTTATTGAGGATATGGAGGAGCTTCAGGAGAATCTTCCGTTCTTCAGCCAAGCTGACTGCCTCAAGCCTGAATTACTTCCTAATTTAACGCCAACAGCCGACCCCCTGTCAAGAATAGATTGAAAAATGCGGTTAAAAAAGGATATAATGGCCCTGGCCTGGAGGCCGGGGGTCAAAGTTGACTATTTTCTGGTTTTTGGCTAATATTTTAACCTATTTTTATTGAAGGTGAGATTCAGACCATGATTAAATTGCGCCTGATCAGATTTGGAGCCAGAAAGAAGCCCTCCTACCGGATCGTCGCCATCGATTCCAGAAGGGCCAGACAGAGCCAGACTCTTGATACTCTGGGGTATTACAATCCCCGGACTGAACCCCTGGAATTCAAACTTGACCTGGAAAAGGTCGATTACTGGCTAAAGAAGGGAGCTCAACCTTCGGAAACCGTCAATTCCCTGATAAATAGAGCAGTTAAGGGACAAAAATCAACCCAAGATTCTAAGTCTTAAAGGAGGTTACTGTGAAAGAACTGGTTGAAATGATTGCCAAGTCACTGGTTGACAATCCGGACAAAGTGCAGGTTTCCCAGCTTGAAGGGGAACAGACCACCATCCTGGAACTCAAGGTTGCTCCTGAAGATCTGGGAAAGGTGATCGGAAAGCAGGGCCGGACTGCTCGAGCCATCCGGGTTATTCTGGGTGCCGCCGGAATGAAAATGAAACGGAGATTCAACCTGGAAATCATTGAAAAAGGTTGATCTGGTCTCCATCGGTCGGATAATCCGGAGTGAAGGTACGGACGGCACTCTGAAAATCAGGCTTCAGCCTGAGGTTCCGAGAGAGCCGTTCTTCAGGAAAATCTACCTGGAACAAGAAGGGGAGTTAAGGGAATACGAAGTAGAGAGCTTTAGAATCGACCGGAACTCTCCCTTTTTGAGATTAAAGGGGATCGACAGCCTCCAGGAGGCTGAAGCCCTGAGGGGCCGGGAAATCCTGGCCAGGGCCGAGGACTTTCCGGTCCTGGAAGACGGCCTATATTATGACTTCCAGCTGCTGGGCTGTCTGGTAGAAACAGTCGATGGCCGCAAGCTGGGCCAGGTGGTGGAGCTGATAACCATGGGCAGCGCCAACCTTCTGGTGGTGGAAATAGCCGGGAAAAAGGTGGAAATTCCCCTGGTGGCGGCTGTTTGCCGGCAGATAGATCCGGCAGCTAAAATAATAATAATTGACCCACCAGAGGGTTTGCTGGAGCTCAATGAGGTTTGATATCATCACCATTTTCCCCGGGATGTTTTCCAGCCTGTTTTCGGCTGGAGTGATAAAAAAGGCTATAGAAAAAGGAGTCCTGGAAATTAGAGTCCACGACCTGAGAGATTATACAACGGATAAACACCGGCAGGTTGACGACAGGCCATACGGAGGTTTAGAAGGTATGGTGCTTAAACCGGAACCCATCTTCCGGGCTGTAGAGGCCCTGAAAGAGCCGGAGGGGTCTGTGACCTGCCTGCTGACGCCCCAGGGCGAAAGGTTAGATTCCGGGCTGGCCGAGCAACTGGCCCGCTCCCGGCAGCTGATTTTAATCTGCGGCCGTTACGAGGGCGTGGACGAGAGAGTGATTGAGCACCTGGTTGATAGGGAAATTTCAATAGGGGATTACGTTCTAAGCGGCGGGGAACTGGCTGCCGCGGTGGTGGTCGAGGCTGTTTCCAGGTTTGTGCCTGGGGTGGTGGGGAGAGAAGAATCGGTCCGCCATGATTCCTTCACCGCTGGTTTGCTGGATTTTCCCCAGTACACCAGGCCCCGCGAATTTCGCGGGCACCGCGTCCCCCCAGTCCTTTTTTCCGGCGATCATAAGAAAATCGCCCGCTGGCGTTTGAAAAAAGCCCTGGAAAAAACTCTGGCCCGCAGGCCGGATTTACTGGAATCAAGGCAGCTGTCCTCGGAAGAAGAGGAACTCCTTGAGGAAATCAAGAGAGAAAGGAAAGACTCATGAGTAACTTGGTAAGAACGATTGAAGAAAAGCATATGCGCCAGGATATAGAACCCTTTAAGGTTGGCGACACAGTCAAGGTTCACGTCCTGATCCGGGAAGGTGACAAGGAAAGAATCCAGATCTTCAAGGGCGATGTTATTGCCAAGAGGGGTTCCGGGATGGGGGCTACCTTTACCGTCAGGAAAGTTTCCTACGGCATCGGCGTGGAGAGAATCTTTCCCCTGCATTCCAAAATGGTAAAGAAGGTGGAAGTAGTCCGCCACGGTAAAGTCCGCCGGGCCAAGCTCTATTATCTCCGCCAGCTCAAGGGTAAGGCGGCCAAGCTGAAAGAAGAGCAGCAGTAAACTGTCCTGATTAAAAATAAAATAAAGCCGTCATTTTCCGGGGGACCATTCTAGCCGGCGGCAGTCGATTCTGCCGCCAAAATTATATAAAATACTATTGATGATCAGCTTTAGGACCGAGAGGGGCTTAATAAAAGAAGGAAGGAAGCATCTGGCCGGTCTGGATGAAGTCGGGCGCGGTTCTCTTTTCGGACCGGTGGTAGCTGTGGCCGTGGTTTTTCCCCCAGACTTTTTCCACGGAAAAAGACCAGCCTGGACCGGGCAGGTTATCGATTCCAAGTTGCTTTCCCCGACTAAAAGGTTGGAGCTGGCGGGGCGCATCCTCCGGACCGCCTCCGACCTGGGCCTGGGCTATGCCAGTCACCTGGAGATAGACAGGCTGAATATTTACCGGGCCAGCCAGCTGGCCATGGTCAGAGCCCTGCAGGAGCTGAGCCTGAAACCGGATGCAATTTTAGTTGACGGACATCCCCTGAAAGGTATAGATTATTTTCAGATGGCAGTGCCCCAGGGAGATAGAAAAATTTTCTCGGTTGCCGCTGCCTCAATAGTGGCCAAGGTTTTCCGAGATGAACTCATGGCAGTCCTGGATAAAGTTTACCCGGGATACCAGCTCGACCAGAACAAGGGTTATGCCACCGAGGCTCATTACCTGGCCCTGGAAACAATCGGCCCCTGTGCCCTGCACCGGAAAAGTTTCAGATTGTACCGGGAAAGAGTGCTGATAAGATGAACGGCAAATACGACCGGATAAAAATCATAGAGCAGGCGGAGAGGTTTGTCCGGGCCGGTAAAATCCGGGAAGCCATAATCGAATACGAAAAACTGCTGGAGGAAGACCCGGCTGACGTCAGCATCAACAACATCGTCGGTGACCTTTATGTCCGTCTGGGCCAGACCGAAAGAGCTATCCGGGCTTTTGAGAAGGTAGCCGCCGAGTATGAAAAGAAAACCCAGTTTTCTCAGGCTCTGGCCATCCTGAAAAAAATCTGCCGGCTGAACCCCGATAACCCCACCTATTTCATTAGGCTGGCTGACCTCTACACCCGCCAGGGCTTTGCGGCCGAGGCCAAGAAGGAATATCTGCGGGTGGCCGAAATATACCTGAGGGCCAAGCGAGTGGAAGAGGCTATCGAGTTGTATGAAAAGGTGGTCAGACTGGACCGTGATGACCTCAACCTCAGGATGCAGCTGGCCGCTCTCTACAAACTTGACGGGCAGCCGGAAAGGGCGGTGAATGAGCTGCTGGAAGCGGCCGAGCTGAAGCTCAACGACAAACGGCTGGATGAGGCTCACAAGATGCTGGTGGAAGCCAGGAAGCTGAACCCTGATAATCCCCGGGCCAGCCTGAAGCTGGCTCAGGTCTTAAGGCTCAAGGGCCAGGCCGACGAAGCCATGGAACTGGCCCGGGCTGCCCTGGAGAAAAATCCACATGACCTGGAAGGCCTGACTTTTCTCGGCAACGTTTACTTCGAAGAAGGCAAGTTCGAGGCGGCCAAAGAAGTTTTTTTTGAAATTCTGAATTACTACCCCCTCAACGTTAATGCCCGCTATAAGCTGGGAAGGATTAACCTGGGCGAGGGGGATGTGGATAAAGCCTTTGAATATTTTGAACCTCTGATCGACAGTTACCTGAAGAAGAAAAAGGAGGATAAAGCCATAGGCCTCCTTGGCCTGATCCTGACGGTGCGCAAAGACCACCTGCCTTCGATGGAGAAAATGGCTGCCATCTTCCGGGAGGCCAAGGACCTGCGGCGCCTGGAACAGGTCGACCGGGCCATCCTGGCCGAGTTCAACAGAATAGGGGAAAAGGCCAGGATGCTTTCTTATTACAGTGAACTCTTAAAGCTCAAGCCCGGAGATGAGAAACTGGCCAGGGAATACCGGGAACTGAAAAAAGAACTGTTGCTGACCGACGAAGAAGAAACCACACAGGACACCTGGGTTCCCTCCCGGGAGCAGGAAGAGGAAATCCAGGCCGGCCTGGCCCAGGCCGATGTCTACATCCAGGAAGGCCTGACTCGCCTGGCTCGCCGGGTGATCGAAGGTCTGGCGATGAAATATCCCGGCGACCCGCTGATCAAGCAGAAGCTGAATTACATCGAGAACCTGAAAACTCAGTTGAGCGAATCCGAGTTGATAAAAAAAGTGGAGAAAGCCACGGTGATCGAAACCCAGGTTCTGCGCCCGGCCAAGGGCCGGCCTCAGGATAAGGAAGCCAGAAAGTCTGAGCTGCAGTTTGAGGCAGAGGTCCTGGGGGAAGAAAAAGTCAACCCGCTGGACATTTTCCGGGATACCGGAATCGTGCCGATCATCAGCTCTGATGGGCGGGAAAAGAAGTATTATGACCTCTATGAAAATGTCCGGGCCGAGCTGGCCATAATCTCGGCCATCTATCTGCGTCAGAAAAAAGGAGTCACCACTCAGTTTGAAAAAGAACTGGGCAGCATCGTCAGCGATTTCAAGAAAGGCATCCGAGATAAGATTCCGGAAGAAGACCACCAGATTCACATGCAGCTGGGGCTGGCTTTCATGGAACAGGGCCTGCTGGACGAAGCCATAGAAGAATTCAACCTGGCTTCCAGGGATAAGACCCTGCTCCTGGAGTGCCTGAACCTGATCAGCAACTGCCACCGCTTAAAGGGCAACATGGAAGAGGCCGAACGCTGGCTGAACCGGGCCATCAAGCTGGTAGCTCCGGGAACCGACCAGTATTTTGCCCTGATGTATGACCTGGGATTAATCCTCGAACAGGCTGGAGACCTGGAGCGGGCGCTGTCGGTTTACCGCGAGATTCAATCCTGGAACCCGACTTATCGAGGCATCAGCGACAAAATCGAAAAGCTGGCCAACATGGGTGGCACTCCCAGCAATCCCCTCAATTGACTAGATGTCGTCTGATTTAAAAGTTTGGATTTAAAGTCGCAGGTCTCGAGCCGCAAATAAGTAAAAAATTTAACCCGTCAGAAATCCCCATTAAAGATTCTTTTAAGTGGTAGTCCTGAAGCTTAAACGAGCCAAAGGATTATTAGAAGATGGTGGGCTGATGTTCTTAAATACCAAGCTAACTTTTTGACCTGGCCCGGCCAGGGGTAAAGCCCGGCTCGGCCTTTACAAAATTGGCTTGATATAATTAATTATCTTCCGTTTGACGCCTGTAATAACTCAATAGGCGGTAATCAGCCCCAGCCCCAGCCGGAAGTGTTTTGGCAGATCACTCTTAAAGACGTAGGTGCCTTCAGCAACTACACGCATGTTTCTTCTCAGCAGATAACCATAGTGCAGGCCAGCTGAAGCATATTTCAGATCCGGTTGCTCTGAATCTACCCAGTTAAAGATAGCGGCTGTGTACCAGCGAGAATCATCAGCTTTGGGCATATAAATCAGCTCGGCAAACCCACCTCTGGTTTGCACTTTTTCTGGAGACAGGACCCAGAAAAACGGGTTGTCATCTCTTCTTTCCACGTACTGAACATTGAGCTCCAGCTTGGGGCTGCCCCAGGTAAAATCAGCTCCCAGCATCCACAGGGTGTTGATGGCTTCTGCCTGCTTTTCTTTGCCGGTGTAGCCAAAAGCACCAACTCTTAAGTTTTTAAGAACATCCTGAGAGATTCGAAGCATGAAGTTCTTATACTTATCGGTGTCAAAAGAGCCGACTTCATCGGCCGGCAGCAGACCCAGTCCGTTTACCACTTCAAACGTCAGGTCGGTACCAGTGGGCAGGCCGTAAGTGAGCATTATCCCCCGGTCATAGGTCAGGTTGGCTCGAGCCTGTCCGACCCGGACTTTATAAATTCGGTAATCCTCATAGGTTAATCGCACTTCTCTCTTAAAAAGAGGGTCTGAAACCTGGAACTGACCCAGGTAAACATCAATATCGGTCTTAAACAAATCATTCAGCATAATGAAAGCATCTTCCAGGCCAGCCACTTCGCCCCTTTCACTGAAAAAGAAATAGAGGTAGTAGGCGATATTCTTGGTCAGCTCACCACCAGATAGGAGCTTGATCACAAACGGGCTGGAGAAATCCAGTCCTTTGCTGCCAGCGTTGTTGAAGTTGAGAAAGCCGTCAAAACGTATGGCTATGGGTATCTCTCTTAAAAGCGAAAGAAGTCCGTCTCCGGTGTCAATGTTATAACGCGGCGTTTCTTTATCTTTAATCACAAAGCCATTGCTGGCGAATTCATCGCCATAAGCTTTTAGCTTGGGGAAGGGAGTATGACAGACTTTGCAGCTCAGACTGTACTTGCGGGCAAAAGCCGGAATAGCCAGGGCTTCAGAGGTCAGGAAAGCCAGCAAGAATAAAGATAGAATGATAACTTGATATTTTCTTCCCATCGCCACCTCCAGTCAGCTTTATTTATGGAATAATTCAGTCAACTATCTTGATAGTTGTTGAATGCCGGTTAACTTCAATGATTTCTGATTCTTCTGGTGGCACACCCAGGAAATCAGCCACCGGCTTGACCAGTTTCTGGTAGTTCAGCACAGCCGTGACCGTCAGCGGTCCAGGTGGTAAGTTATCAGGTAGCTGGAAAGTGCAGGTTTCTATCTTCGTTTCCCTCGGGCCTATACGATAATCAACGCCAAGAGACTTGGTATTCCACTGCTGAATGGTCATCCGGCCTTGGGGGTCTAAGTATGCCATACGGAAGATGCGGTCACCAACTGGCACGCCGTCGCGCTGCACCCCCTTAAAATTGGGGTCACCTAGGGCAATGCCCATATCCTGATAGGCCAGAGTATCGGCAGCAATAGTGTATTCTTCACCCTCAAAACCCTTCCTGTCCACTGGCAGGTGATAGACCTGACCTTTAGCGTCCACAGCTTCTACGTGCATCCAGACAATGCGATCTTCAACAGACCCTGTTGGGAACTTGTGGCCTGTTTTCTGGTTAAAAAGCACTACAGTAAACCTGACTTTGTCGCCAGGAACAGCTTCATTGATATCCGGATGGATGCGAAGTTCAATGGTTCCTTTAACCTTGCCCGGGTCATGAGCTCCGTGGAAAAGATGCTGCCGGACGTCGGGGTAAGTCTTGCCCATGGAGGCGCTTTTCCCGGGGGCGTAGGTCATATGGCAATCATGGCAACGGACACCTTCCCTGGCATAAGGGCCTTCCTTCCACTCTAAGTGAGTTGATTTAACCCAGACATCGTAAGGACTCTTTTCGTTATGGCAGGTGCCGCAGAATTCTGCTGTTCTTAAAAATTCTGATTTAATGGTGTTATGTTCTGGAGAAACGGTTCCGCCTCTGGGACCATATTTGAGCTTTCCCGGTTCTGATATCCAGTTATAATTGTAGGGCACATTCCCGGCAAAACCCGTGACCGTATGACAGACTTCGCATGACACTGATTCATTGGCCCGGCTGCCCTTAGCTGGAAGGGGTGGCGGGACATCGCCGGCCAGGAAGGCAATCGGCGTATGACAGCCGTTGCAGCCAGCTTTTACTCCGGCTACCACCGGGTCTTTTTCGGCATGAGGGACAGCCAGCTTGAAGTATTCAATCTCATCCCAGTGGTGGGTATAAGCCTGGGACATCATGGCCTGTTTCCATTGCTGGTAGATGTCGTTGTGACACTGGAGGCCGCAGAATTTTGGAGTCTGATAATCGCTGTATTTTCTGGTGCCCAGGGCTTCATCTCCGGCTTTTTGCAGGCTGCCAGATGTGACCAGCCCCAGGAAAAAAACGAGAACCAGAGGAAATACAATTCCCAACCCGCTACTGGAACCTTTCATCATATCCCTCCTGTAATCTATGATTACCACAAATAAGAAAGACAGGCAACAGGATAAAAAATATTTCAACGGCGACTTGAATGGGATGAATTCCCAGTTAATGAATGGAAATTTTTTGTCTTATCATCTAATAGGGCGGGCTTCTTTCAGGCCTCCTGCCCGAAGTGATTGGAATAAAGCGGGGGCCAGACTTTGAGAAAAATAGGCTTTGATTTCCGGGCCCAGTTGGTTTAAAAAGAGAGAGTAGTTCGCGAATCCAAAAATATTAAAATTAAAGAGGAAAAAGATGGACACAAACAAAAAAGGAATTTCCAGAAGGGAGTTTTTAAAAACAGCTTCGGTGGCAGCGGCCGCAGGTCTGGGGTTTCCAGCCATCGTTCCGGCTTCAGCCCTGGGTCGGGACAAAAGACCGGCACCTTCAGACCGCATCGTCATGGCCGGCATCGGCTTTGGCATGATGGGCATTCCCAACATGGAAGCTTTTCTTAGCAAAGATGAGGTGCAGTGGGTAGCGGTCTGTGATGTGGACAGGAATCATTTAGCCCGGGCTAAGGATATTGTTGATAAAAAATACGGGAATAAGTCCTGTAAAGCATATACTGATTTTCGTGAGCTTTTTCTGAGAAAGGACTTGGATGCAGTGTCCATCGCGGTGCCCGACCATTGGCATGCTTTACTGTCCATAAGTGCGGCCCGCGCTAGCTATGACATCTATGGGGAAAAGCCCCTGACGCATGACCTGGCTGAGGGTAGGGCCCTGGTCAGGGCGGTGGAACGCTACGGCCGGGTGTGGCAGACTGGAAGCTGGCAGCGGTCGGTGGAGAATTTTCACCGGGCGGCTGAGCTCGTGCGTAACGGCCGTATCGGGAAAGTCCTCCGCATTGAAGTTGGTCTGCCAGAAGGTCATCACGATTTTGCCGGCACCTTTGGCCAGGATAAAATTGAACCCCCGCCGCCCGAGATTGATTATGAAATGTGGCTGGGGCCGGCTCCTTACTGGCCGTACTGTAAATCGCGGGTGCACATGAACTGGCGCTGGAACATGGATTTTGGCGGCGGTCAGCTCCTGGACTGGGTCGGCCACCACGTGGACATCGCTCACTGGGGCATGGGCTGGGACCACACTGGACCGGTAGAGATTGAAGCTCGCGGCGAGTACCCCAAAGGTGGGGTTTACAACAGCCCGCTGCGCTACTGGGTTGAAGCTAAATATGCGGACGGCACGCCGATGATTGTGGCTGGCGGCTATCCTCAAATCTGGAGTGGAACGAAGTGGATTGGCGAGAAAGGCTGGATCTGGGTGGACCGCGGCCAGTTTGAAACCGAACCAGCTTCCCTCAAGAACGAAGTCATCGGGCCGGAAGAAATCAGGCTCTACCAAAGCCGCGACCATTACCAGAATTTCCTGGATTGCGTCAGGAGCAGAAAAGAAACGATTACCCCGGCTGAAGTGGCTCATCGCTCAGCCAGCGTCGGGCATCTGGCTATGATTTCTATGACGGTAGGCAGGAAAATAAGATGGGACCCGGCCAATGAGAAAATTGTAGGTGACCCTGAAGCCGAAAGGCTGCTCAGCCGTTCTTACCGTAAGCCCTGGATTCTTCCGGAATAAAGGGAGAGATTAACATGAAAAACAGCAACAAAAATGAATTTTTGATCATAGAAGACAGGGTACAAGCTTTAAGGGCGTCGGTCGTGCAGCGGGAGGAAAGAATGGAGTTCGAGAATCGAGGTTATAGAGTTCTGGCTGATAACAATTTGAGCGCGACAGATTTTAGAATGAGAAAGGAAGAAGCCAGAATGAGAAACAAGAACGGGCAAGAAATAAAATTTCAAGGCAATTCCGAGTTTGTAGCTGCAGGCTGCCATTCAGACAAAAACCGTTTGTTCTGGTCTCCGTTCATTAAGGTTTCAAGAGCCCATCTTTTAATTTTTATTTTTGCTGTCCTGATTTCTTTTCTAATTGCGCTGCCGCTTTCGGCTATTTCTGATTCATCCTGGGCAATATCTCCATATTCAACAGAGCAGGCAACAGCCAGTTCGCAGAACAGCCTGGAGCAGTTAGACCAGGTCTTAAAAGCTCTGGAAAAATTTGACCACAGCCAGGGAGAAGGCCCGGCTCTGGCACTGGACAGGCTCATCTTCAGCCTGAAAGATGATCAGGCGCTGAGGCTGGCGGCTGAGAAAAAGCTTCTGCAGTTTTTTGCCGGTCCGGTAACCAGAGATGCCCGCATCGCGGTAAGTAAACCTTTGAGCTGGATTGCTGGCTCTGAATCGGTAAAAGCCTTATCTCCATTTATTACTGACCCTGAAAAATCCGACCCGGCCCGCTTTGTCCTGGAGAGAATCCCCGGAGATGAAGCCAATGCTGCTCTCATTGCCGCACTGGAAAAGGCTCCGACCGAAGTTTTGCCTGGAATCATCAGCAGCCTGGGTCATAGAAGAGCGACGGCGGCTGTGCCGGAACTGGAAAGGCTCCTTAAGAAGAATCCATCCTCGCCAGTTGTAGTGGCTGCGCTTGAAGCTCTGGGCAACATCGGCGGCAGCGCAGCCAGCGATATTCTCCTTAACTACCTTAAATCTGGTGATGAAAAGATTCGCCTGCTGGCCGCCGATTCACTTTTAAGGACAGCCAACCGGGACATTGACAACCGGCAGTACGAAGCGGCCTCGGCCATAGCCAGTTCACTCCTTAAAGCCGCGCTGACTCCAGCCGAAAAACTGGCGGCCTGGAAAGTAAAAATTCTGGCCGCCGGGAATAATTACGAAGGCGAAATTCAAACCGCCTTAAAGAGCCGGGATGACCTGGCCAGACAGGCGGCTATCGGTCTTGTCCCGCGTCTCGTTCCTCAGGATAAACTTGATTCTTACCTGGGACTTTTCTCCGGGCTTCCGGATAAACTTCAGGTTCAGGTAGCTGCGGTTCTGGCTAATTATCCTGTTCAAACCGCCCGGGAATACCTCGTAAACCTGGCCGCTAAATCGCCTGCACCTGAGGTCAGAACAGAAGCCATCATCAGCTTAGGAAAAATTGGCGATAGTTCAACTGTAGAGTTTCTGGCCGGCAAAGCAGCCACTGCTCGCGGGAAGGAAAAGGCAGCAGCCAGAGAAAGTCTGGTGGCTTTGCGGGGGAAGGCGGTGGATAAAAAGATTCTGGAGATACTTTCTTCCACGTCCGAACAAATGCTGCGTAACGAATTACTCCTGGCTGCCTGCGAAAGAAACATCGGAGAAAGCCGGGAATTTTTCCTTAAAGAAGCAGCCAATCCTTCGGCCGACCTGGCTCTGGTTTCGCGCGGCCTGAGAGCCTTTGGCGATATCAGCCTGGCAGAGGAGCTGCTGAACATAGCCTACAAGAATGAAGACGAGGCTTTCCGGGAGGAGATGGCTGGCATCATGGCGGCCTGGGCGAAACAGAGTGCCCGGCCTGATGCCCGCTCAGGCTATTTCCGGAACTTACTGGGTGCGGAAAAGGAGCCTCAAAGGCAGGCCTTGCTTATTTCCATAATCGGAAAAATCGGCGAAAGAAATTCTCTGCCACTCCTGAGAAATTATTTGAAAACTCAGGACCCAAAAATCAGAGAAGCTTGCGTACGGGCTTTATCCGACTGGCCCGAGGTTGAAGCCCGCGATGACCTCTGGCTCGTTGCCCGCAGTTCATCTGACCTTAAGGAAAAAGTTCTGGCCATCAGGGGGCTGGTCCGGCTGACTGCTTCTGAGAGATACCGGCGGCCGGAGGCTGTAGTTGAGTCCCTGAAGGAAATTTATTCTCTATGCCCGCGAGCTGAGGAGAAAAAACTGGTGCTGGCGGCTTT
>DMVN01000162.1 GCA_003476685.1 Acidobacteriota bacterium
CCGGTCGGGCTGGGAGCAAATCTAACTCTGACCATATCTTTCTTTCATAATTTAAGGGCGTAATTTCAGGTAAAAATATACCACAGCCGCCCCCGATATTCAAAAATGCTACCGGCAGCCAAATCAAAGCCGCCAACATCCTGAAAAAAATTTGCTAACTTAAAAAAATTTGTTGACTGAGGTTGATTATTTAAGTAAATTATCGGTGAAGAAGCTAAGCCAAGGTTTTTGGAGGGCAAGGGAAAGTTACTCCCGGACTTCAATGGCTCAGATAAATATTCTTGTCTACCTTACCAGTGTGGAGCAGGCCCTGAAGGTGGTCCGACTCTGCGAAAAGGAATACCTGCCTGTGGTGGCCAATTCCCTGGAAGAAATACCACCCATCCTTCAGAATTATGACTGCTGGGCCATGATCGTGGATTCCAGCTTCGCCTCTTACGACCGCTGGAAAGACCTTATTTCTCCCGACTGCTCGGTGATCATCCTGGGCCGGGAGGAAACTGAAATCTACCAGAATCTTCTGACCTGGCCGGCCCATTACCACCTGGAACACGTGCTGGAAACTGAAAACCAGCCGCTGGAACCCGTCCTGAGCCAGGTGCTGAAGGTGGCCATCCATCACAGCCGCATCAAGCGGGAATGGACTCAACTGCAGCAGACCGTTTCTCTGAACTCGGCCAGCGTCCGGGAAGTTTTCCAGGAAATCGCCGAAATTAAGCGGCTGATCAACGAAAATTACCTGCGAGAACTGGAACGGAGAATCACCCTGGAAGCCCGCTATGTCTGGTCCCAGCGGGAGAGATGGAAAATAGAAAACATCATCAGGAAAATCTATTCGGCCAACGACGTCAGCAGCCTGCTGGGAGTAGTGCCCGATATCAAAGACCTGATGCAGGCTCAGGGCCTGACCATCTACCTCATCGAGGAAAGCGAGACCCTGGGGCGACACCTCAAGCCGATTATCTGGGATGATACCTTCATCACCCATCCTGAGACTTTCAAGTACGTGGCCCGGCTGGATGCTCCGGATTTCGCCGCGGCCGTGGCCCGTCATGGTCAGGAAATCAATATTTCTGACCTGACTTATGATAAACGTTTTTCCCTGCGCTACCACCATAACCTGAAAACTTCGTTGAAGAGCATCCTGGCCGCACCCATAGTTTACGGCGACCAGATTATCGGAGTTATTGAACTCTATAATAAGCATTTCAAAGACAGCCTGTTGCCAGAAGGTTTTTCCCGGGAAGACCAGCAGATACTGCGGGGGCTATCGGAGCATATCGGCATCGCCATGACCAAACTCAACCTGATCCAGTACGATGCCCTGACCGGGCTGCTGCGGGCCGAACCGTTTTTTGACAAAATCCTCCAGAAAGTCAACTCCATGAGCAAGAGAAGAGTGGAAGAAGGCGCTTTTGCTATGGTCATGGGGGACGTCGACTGGTTCAAGCACTACAATGACCGCAACGGGCACGAAGCGGGGAACCGGCTGCTGCAGGAACTGGCCTCGGTCCTCAAGCAGTCGGTGCGTGAGAACGATTTAATCTGTCGCTACGGGGGAGAAGAATTTTTGTTCTTTCTGGGCGGGGTCAGCACCCTGGAAGAAGCCTGCCAGTTGACCGAAAGAATCAGGCAGAATATAGAGGACCATTACTTCCCTTATGAAGAATTTCAGCCCCGCAATAACCTGACCATGTCTTTCGGGGTCACCATTTTCCCCCGCCAGAAGCTGCCCGGTGACGGTCAGCTTACCAGGGAAGACCTTAAACATCTGGTTCATGAATGCGACCTGGCCCTGGCCGAAGCCAAGGGCAAGGAAACCTGGAGACTGCCACCCTCAGAAGCCCAGAGCCGGCCGGTCACCAAGAATACGGTCGTAGCCTTTTCCCGGGATTGGGAAACCGAGAATCATCTGCGCCCGACAGTCGCCTATCAGGAAAAATTATTCAAGGAAAAAAGGCATTTCCAGCGGCATTATACTTCAACCATTCTGATGTACCGGGACGATGGGCAGCTTAGAGTCTGCAAGACCATCAACCTCAGCCTGGGCGGGGCCAAGGTGCTGTCGGAAAAACCACTGCCGGCTGCCAGGACTATGGACGTCATCCTTATCCTGGGCAAGAAGGCCCACCCGCTGAAGAGTGAAGTGGTTTATTCAGAAAAAGCCAGCCCCGATTCGGCCACCTTTTATGCCGGTCTGAAGTTCAAGGAACTGACCGGCGAAGATTTCCGAATTCTCGAAGGCTATTTCCAGGAAATCCAGAAAGACACCTTCAACTGAAGGTTTCCTGGTTGAGGGTCCCGGTTCAGGCTTCCAGTTCTTTTTTCAAAGCTCCATAATAAATGGAAGCCGGGGTGGTTCTGGCCTTAAAGGCCGCGGTCAGGTCAATTATCTTCTGCTCGAAAAGCGAGATATCATCGACCGAGCTCCAGTTCTCCACAGCCAGCAGGTCAGAGAGCTCTTCCAGCGTTTGCTGGTTGAGAAGGTCCTGGGTGAGAGCCGGAAAACGGAAATTTTTCTTCATAATCAGATGAATTATCCGCAGCAGATACTGCCTCAACCCTTCCTGCAGGCTGATGATTTCCTGTTTCAGGTAGAATTGCTCTTTATTGGCGGTGACGAAAGTCAGCTTGTAATTCAGCTTCCT
>DMVN01000066.1 GCA_003476685.1 Acidobacteriota bacterium
CCTTTTTTATAAAAAGGATAAAGATGCTGGTCCAGGCGTCCCGGGTTGAAAGAATCCCAGGTGTTGTATTCAGTGGTCACCCCAACATGCACGAACCAGTAATACTGCAGCGCTTCCCAGAAATCCCGCGGAGCCCTGGCTGGCACCCAGTCGCAGACGTCAGCAATTTTTTCCAGTTCTCTTCTCCGCTGCGGGTCTTTTTCCACCGCGGCCATCTGCCGGGCCAGCTCGGCGTGGCGGCGGGCATAGGTAATCAGAGCCCGGGCGCAGATGGCCATGGCCTTGAGCTCTTCCTGCTTATCCAGAGCATCAGGGTCGTTTAAGAAATCGAGCTGGGCCTGCGCTTCCTCGATATCCTTGATGATATCCAGTAAGCCCTGGTGATATATCTTATCGCCGAGAACAGTATGACCAGGAGCTCTCTGCTCCATAAATTCAGTGAAAATCCCGGCTTCGTAGGCCGCCTTCCACTCCGGCCTCATCTCGGCGAAAATTCTCTCCCGCATAGAACGTCCACGCCAGAAGGGAATGATTTCGTCGTGGTAAAGCCGCAGGGTTTCCTCGTCAACAGCATAGGAAGTCTTGGGCCGGGAATTGAGCGTTTCCAGGTCCTCCAGGCTGTGGCAGCAGACTTCAGGATAGGTGGGGGTAGCCTTATGGGCCGGTCCGCGCTCGCCGACGACCAACTCGCCTTCATCAATGAAGATGGACTTCTGCTCCATCAGTGCCTGGAAGACCAGCGCCCTTTGCACCGGGATGGAAGCTCTCTCCACCTCGGGACGGCGGTAGGCTTCGGTTACAATCCTGGCCCTTTCGGGAGAAATGCTCGGCCTGGTGCTTAATGATTGTTCCCTTAATTTTTTAATTCTGTCGTTCATCTTCAGCCTCCCCGTTTAACCTGAAAACCTTTTTTCTTGAAAAAAGCAATCACCTGGTCCACTTTCTCCGGCGATGGCGGCTCAAAGACGGCAAATTCAGCCTGGCGGCCGAGCCGCTGGAATTTCTCCACCCCGCCTTTATGGTAAGGCAGGACGCTCAGCTGCCGCACCACTTTCAGGTCAGAAAGAAAGGTAGCCATGGCCTCCAGGTTCTGGTCATCATCGTTGACTCCAGGTATGAGCGGAAACCTGACCCAGACTGGCCGGCCGGCGGCTTCCAGAGCCTTGAGGTTTTCCAGAATCGGGCGGTTGGAAACGCCGGTATAGTGCTGATGTTTTTTTTCGTCCATGATTTTGAGGTCAAAAAGAATCAGGTCGGCCTTCCCCGCCAGTCGCAGGAAAACTTCCCTCGAAGCATAACCTGAAGTATCGAGAGCCACCTGAATGCCCCTTTGCTTCAAGCTGTCTATCAGGGCTTCGGCCAGGGCTGGCTGGGCCAAAGGCTCGCCGCCGGTCAGGGTGACTCCGCCACCTGACTGTTCAAAGAAAACTCTTTCTTTTTCAGCTTCGGTCACGATTTCATCTACGGTCATTTCCCGGCCGACAAGGGCGATGGCTTCCCGCTGGCAGGCTTCAACGCAATCTCCACACAGGGTACAGCGGGTGCGGTCAGCCTGAACCTGCCCCTCCTGGTCCTGGCTTAGAACCCCATAGCGACAGGCCCGAAGGCAATCGCCGCAGCGGGCGCAGCGGTGGGGCATGAGCATCAGCTCAGGCTCGAAGGCAACGCCCTCAGGATTATGGCACCAGAGGCAGTGGAGCGGACAGCCCTTAAAAAAGACGTTCAGCCTTATGCCCGGGCCGTCATGGACGGCATAGCGCTTGAGGTCAAAGATAAGGGCTTTCATCCTGGCTCCTGGTATCTGATATATCACATATCAGATGGGGTGTCAAGCTAATTTTTCGGCCGCTTTCAGCCTGTTAATTTTTATCTCGGTACAGGATAAACCCATATCGTCCCGGGCCTGGTTTTTTCACCTCTTATCACCCGGACCAGCAAGGCAGAAACTCTATCTTTTTCATCCTGGTTATTTCGGCCTTATGGCTAAGATTCTCCCGGGAGAATGAACTCAGACCGTCAGGAACTTAAAGACCGTCAGACTCTTATATATTTCCCCTGGTTTTAGCACGGTCGAGGGGAACTGCGGCTTGTTGGGAGAGTCGGGAAAATGCTGCGGCTCAAGACAGAAGGCCGAATGCCGCCCGTAGGACCGGCCACCCTTTCCCCGGATGGTCCCGTCCAGAAAATTCCCCGAATAAAACTGCAAGCCCGGCTCGGTGGTATAGAGCTCCATCACCCGCCCGGATTCCGGCTCCACCACCCTGGCCGCCAGGGCCAGCTCGCCCCGGCTACCCAGGATAAAATTATGGTCATATCCAGCGGGAAGTTCCTTCAACCTCTGGCCGATGGAACGCGGCTTTAAGAAATCAAGCGGAGTTCCGGCCACTTCCTTTATTTCGCCGGTGGGAATCAGGCGCTCATCCGCCGGGGTAAACCTGGAAGCCATAATCTGCAATTCATGTTCCAGGATATTTTCTTTCTGGCTGCCAGCCAGGTTGAAATAGCTGTGGTGGCTCAGGTTAACATGGGTCGGGCGGTCGGTGGTAGCCAGGTAAGCTAAATGCAGCTCGTCGTTTTCGTTAAGCAGGTAGGTAACCTGGCAGTCCAGGTTCCCGGGATAACCCTCTTCGCCGTCGGGGCTGAGGTAATTGAACCGCACCCCGACCGAGCGCGAATCGCTGACCGGTCCGGCTGCCCACATAACCTTATCAAAACCCTTCAGTCCACCGTG
>DMVN01000140.1 GCA_003476685.1 Acidobacteriota bacterium
GTCCCCGAGGTTGCCCTTTCGGCTCCAGTTACTGTCTGTTGAGCTCCAGTCGTTGCTGCCTGTCCTCCGGTTGTAGCCTGGGTCTGTTGTTCAGGCTTTTCCTGGGGCTGGGGAGCCGGTAACCCGGCGATTTTCACTCGCAGATTGGAGACCACTTGGGCCACGTACTGTTTTAATTCATCAAGATTGGCCTCAGCCGGCACATCACTGTAATCCCTTAGAAATCCTTCAAGCAATTCTACTGCCCTCTCGTAGTTCTCTCGCCGGTTCTTCTCCACGGCATTGCCTAAATCCTCAAAACAGTAACCAGCTGTAACCAGAGCCCGGGGATTTTGTATTAATCCAAAAATCAGCATGAATTCTTCACTGGCCTCAATGTATTTGCCTGAAGCTCGCAGCTCTTTTGCCCGGTTAAACATTTCTCGGGCTTTATCTATATCGGAAATTTTATTAGCCACACCCAGTCGTATTTCCGGATAAACGTTTTTTTCCTCAGCCAGCTGCAAAAACTTTTTATAATAAGTTTGGGCCATATCATAGTCATAAAGGTAGTGTTCGTAAAAATCTGCTGCCCGGAAATAATATATTGGGTCAGAACAGGCGGCATAAGCCTTCTTAAACTGGTCAATAGCCTCCAAGTATTTTTTTTCAGCCCCCAGAGCCAGTCCTTTCTGATAAAGTTGATCCGCCCGGCGCCTGTCAGCAGCACTGCAGCCAAAAGTCTCAGCCGAAACCGATTGTTGCTCCTGCTGGTTCCAGGCATTCGGTCCGCTACAAGCTTTACTGGCTGACAAATCCGTGACCAAGCTTGATTTTGGCGCTTCCAGACCAGCCAAATAATCTTCAGGCCGGATAAAGTTCTGATAGTCTATCACTGTTCTTGGCCAGAAAAATGATCTATTGGTGGAAGGAGTGGCCGCTCCGCTTCCCATGGGCACCCGGTCACACATCAGTTGCAGGATATGGTTGTAGGCGGTCTCCAGCAGTTTCTGCATGTTCTCATTCTCACCAACTATCTCCAGCTGAATCGCCCCTTTCTGACGCAACTCTTCCAGCGTGGCACCCAGGTCAGCCCGCAGCTTCACCACCTTAACCGTCCCTTCCACCGCTGCCTTAATGTCATGCTGGGTGTAGACCTTATCCCAGTCCACTTTTAGCTTAGCCTGAAAAGCCGGTGTTATCCCTGAAAATTTCAGCACATACTGCACCGAGACATCTGAAGTCGGGTTCTTAAAAGACTCCCACAAAAGAGAGGCCCCTTCTTCGGTCAGGGCAATGGAAACTGCTGCCTTCTGCCCCGGCAGAACCGGTGCTTTTCCCTCCCCCACTATCCGCCGGTTGAAAATACCATCTTTGCCGGCTGTGGCTGAAATCACCTGAAACGTCCCTTCCTTGAAGGGCACCGGACCAGCCAGCTTGGCCTGCGAGTCTATCCCCTTGAGGGCCGACTCGGCCGAGCTCAACTCGCCTGAAGTAAACCCCCAGGTCACCAGAAAATGCAGAACCCCACCCTTGGTCGCACCATCAGTCTTGGTGTACTTGATAAAGGTAAATTCAGGTGTGCCATCCCTCTTGGTGGCTAAACGCGGTTGGTCCGGCACATAATAATATTTATGGGGGTCAGCATGGTCGCGGTAAAACACAAACCTCCCCGCCTGTACCACTTCCTCCACTGAAACTTCGGCCGCCAGGCGAAGTCCGGCCATTATCAGCAGACCTATAACAGCCATAAAAATTATTGATTTTTTTCTCACTTTCTTCCTCCTGCCACAAGCAAAATAGTCCAGCCGAGATGACTCAACTGGTTATGATAAGATAAAATTTTTTGTTTCCCCAGCCTTTTTCCATTTTCTCCTAATCTGCCATTTTCCATGGTGTTTATATCTCTTTAATCTCTGTTGCTACTGCCTTATTCCACTGGATTATCCCTGATAACCAGCTCATAACTTGATAAATCCAGGAAGGCATTATCGCCTTCTTGCCAATCGCTCCTTACTGAGCGGCCATCAGCATATACCCTGGTAATACGGTAGCGGTACTTGCCGCCTTTGGCCTCCGGAACATTAAATTCCAGGTCGTACTGCGGTTGGCTGTCAGACGAAAAGACCACGCTTTTTACATCTTTTTGCCCCCGAGCAGTGGTGCTTTCCACCTCTACTGTCATCTTAACCACGTCCTTGTTCAGGCCGTTAACGAAATCAAAACAGATGACGCTCATTTTCCGGTAATTAAAAGAAAATTTCTGGGCCAGGTTGATAACCTTAAAAAGCCCGGGATACTGTTCCATGGACACCGGAACATCCAGGCTCAGGCGACCGCTTCTCGCGCCGGGTTGAAGCTGGCCTTCATCATTTAACTCATAACCGCTGTAAGAAAAAGAGCCTTCCAGGCTTAACCCGGCCGCTTTTTTTTCTTCATAGATTTTCCAGAGGTAAGAAGCTGATTCCCGGCTCAGAGGAAAGGAGAAGCTTTTCCCGGTCCATAAAACCTTGTTGGAACCCAGGGTTTGGCTTTCGGCTGTGCCTTCTTCTTTCGTTTTCTCCGCTTCCAGTCCGGTATAACTCAGACTGATTTTCATGGTTTCAATCTGAACCGGGCGGTATTCATACTGAGCTCCTTTTTCTCTCTTTAAGACTTCAGAATCATCACCAAATTCAACCGATAGAGTCAACACTCCGCCGGCTGTGGTTTTAGGACCGGCCTCTCCCTGGTCTTTCACATAGACATACTTGTAAAAGAAGAAATTTGGCTGGCCAAAGGACTGGCTCAACTGGAGCGCCGTGGGCACATAATAAAAGAGTTTTGGGTTTCTATGGTCCGGATAGATGATAATCTGGCCGGCTACTGTTTCCGGCCTGGTCAATACCGGGTCAGCCAATAAGAAGCTGGCACTGAAACACAGCATCAGGACCAGCAGAAAGGCTCTTCTCCTCAAACCCAAGAGTTTTCTCTCACTTAAAATTTTTCATAATAAGCATAGATAAACGGGTCGGTAGCCTTCTTCCAGCCAGAAGAAATGCGGGTATTGTCCTTGAACAGCCAGGTTATGTTGTATTCATACTCGAGGTTGTTTGGCTCATGAAAATAAACATAGTTGATGTTAAGAGGCTCTCCCTTGCGCAGAACGACTTCTTTCTGCAGCTGCCGGCCGAAATTTTTATGCCGGAATTGAACCGCAATCCGGATAATTCCGTTTTTATTCATATTTTCTTCTTCCGCCAGGACCTCAATGTATCTGTACTTGTGTGGTGGAGTCAGGGTTATGACCGGCTGGCTAGTTTTAATCCAATCCCCGGCTACTTCCAGGCCTCCCACATAACTCCAGATGGGACGATACTCATACTCCAGCCATTTATCGGTCTGGTCACCCTTCCGCCTGTATTTCAGAGAAAGTTTGTTCCCGTTCTGACCGAACTTGGTCCGGTCAAAAATCAAATCTTCAGTAATAGCTTTCATGTCTGCGCTTTCGTATTCTTTCTTAAAAGTAATGCCGGCAAAATTCAGGTACTGCTGAAAAGTCTGAAAATCTTCTCCATCCAGAATGACGTTAATGGTCCGCTCTTCAAAGGTCGGGTCATCCAGGTCCACCACCGCAAAAAATTCAGGATTATTGCCCAGCTTCTTGTAAAGTCCGCCAATATTGCCGGTCAGAGGAATTTCTCGCTGGTCTCTCTTGCGTCGGGTCAGGTCCACTGTGTACTTGCCGCTTAGCTTGACCTGTTTTCGGTAGAAGCCAAAATGAGCCTGTCCGAACAGTTTGCCCAGCCAGTTAGAACCGGTGGAAGCTTCAGATTTTCCGATGTCTTCGGGTTTTACCGGTTTGGCTTCAAACATCATTTTGGTAATGGTGTTATAGGCGGTATCAAGAAGTTCGTCCATCTTGGTATCTTCGCCTATAACCTCCAGCTTGATAGCCCCCTGTTCTCTCAATTCAGAATAGATTTTTTGAATTCTGGCGCTGACGAAAAAGCCACCGACATCGGCCTTAAACTCTTTATGGTCATAAACCTTATCCCAGTCAACAGTCAGCAGGGCATTGTAAGCCGGAGTTAACCCCTGGTAGGTCATGACAAACTGGACCGAAATATCTGAAGTTGGTTTTTTAAAAGATTCCATCAACAGGGTTGAGCCCTCTTCAGTCAGAGCTATGGACACGGCTGCTTCGGAACCGGCCAGAAGCGGAGCTTTTCCTGTTCCAACAACCTTGCGGCTGAAAATACCGCCTTCCCCGGCTGAGGCTGAAATAAGATGAAATTCACCGGAAGTAAACATCACCGGGCCAACTATTTTGCCATTTTTATCTATCCTGGTCAGTTCCTGCTCTGCTTTCTCCAGCTCCTCTTTGGTCAGGCCAAAAGTGCAGAGAAAATGCAAAATTCCCCCGGTTATTTCTTTACCGGTACGAACATACTGGATAAAACTGAATTTCGGCCGGCCGTCAGGCCAGGTAGCAATCCTTGGCGCCAGCGGCAGGTAGTGATAGGCATGTTCATCGGCATGGTCACGGAACAGTAACGCCCCGCTCACCTGAATTGGCTCTTTATCCAGAAGTATTTCAGCCTTCAACGCAGAAAATGCCGTTAAAAGAATAAGAACAGAAATTAATAGACAAATCTTAAATCCTCTTGCAGCCAACCTGCTCATTTCTGCCTCCTTTTTCGCCCTTGGTTAAAAAAATAACGCGGGCTAACTTTTCTTAGCGATTAAAAAGATTTTTAAGGTGATAAGGTCCTATGGTCAGGTCCAAGGAATCGGTCACGGTTTCCCAGCTGGCCGATTCGGCAATTTCCCCTGATTTTAAGACGGCTTTGATTTTGTATTCAAAACTAAACTGCTCGCCGCTGGACATCGGCAGATAAACGGTAACCAGCTCTTTAAGTTTGTTCTTGTTAAAATCCATCCCGGTTACCAGTCCGCTGCGGCCCTGGGCACTGAGATAGGGAGAGCGAATTTCAACCCGGACTTTTTCCACTTCCAGCGGTGTTTCAAAAGCCGAGGGATCAAACACGCTGGACAGAACTTCTACCTGAAGTTTTCTCATTCTTTCAATGTAAGAAACAACTTCAACGTTGCTCCAGATCTTGTCCAGGCAGGGCTGACAGCTAAAATCAGGTTCAATTTCCATCCAGAAACTTCTGGCATACTGCTTGAAGAAAGCGTCCACTTTAGGGCTGGCTGGCTGGCCAACCTCATCCTTGACCAGCATTTCTTCGGCTTCTTTAACCTTATCCTTATCTAATTTTTTCTCTAATTCACCTTTTAGCGCCCCGAGACCTTTTTCCAGGAGTGAACTTTTTTTCTTTGGAGCTGGTGGAGCCGAGGGAAAGGTTTTGCGGTACTCGGCCAGGAGAAGACCTTTCGGGGCAAACTGGACTTCCAGGTCCAGAGCTTGACCTGGCTGGATGACCGCTTCCTTCAGGCATTTCAAGTTCTTATAAACTTCTTCCCCGTTTGGTAAACGGAAGCGGAGGCTGACCGAAGAAACCTTCAAGGGAAAATCAGACAGGTTTCTGACACCATGAAGATAAAGCACCGAATTCTTTTCATCTATGGAAAAGCCAAGCTCTTCCACGCCTGAATACCAGCGGCCGGTAAAATACTTTAAACCAACTCTGATGGGAATTTCTCTTTCCACCGTTCCTGATTTGATTTTCATCCCGGCTGTTAATCCTTCCTTCTCCAGCAGAGGTTTCAGCTCCGCCAGAGTGTCAGGAGTCATGGATATGTTAATGGGAAGCTCTGTTTCCAGAGAACCGAAGCTCGGAATCCGGATGTTGTCAATTTCCCAGTCCTCCCAGCCCTTCATATCAATGATGGCTGCCTCATCATAAGGCAGGGACCTGAGAACGGCCTGTTGTCCCCTGGCCGCCTTCAACGCTTCTTCCATCAACTTGACGTCGGCCGGGTCAACGTTGGCCCGAAGGGTCATAGTGGTCCTGACCTTCTGGTCGTTGGTCCAGACTGCACTCAAGCGGTAACCTCCAGCCGCCTTGTCCCTGATCAGGTTGATTTCTCTCGGGAGGTAATAGTAGGTGTCAGGTTTTTCATTGTCTTTGTAAATGCGGTTGAGAAGAGTTAAAGGCTCTTCTATAGACAGAGGACCAATGTCTTCAATTTTATGACGGGGAGGCAGAGCCCCGGCCGGGTTCAAGGGTATGGTTTTGATGACGGCCGGTTTTACCAGCTGAAGGTTCAGTTTCTCTGTCGGCTGCTGGGTAGCTGCGGACCCGACCTTCACCTTGCTCATATCCGTTGAAGGACTGACCTTCTGAACAGATAGCGGCACATAGATGGCGGCCGAAGCCCAGACTGCCCAATCCTGATTGGCCCGGCCCGCAGCCGATACCGATAGCCTGAAATCCACGGTACTCCCGGCATAAGGTGATAAATCCACAGAAATCTGGTCAAATTTACCGTCATAGGAGGCAGCTAATTCCTTTAACAAAACAGCCCCGCCACCTGGACTAATGATTGAAACATAGTATTTAACTCCATCAGTCTGAGCGGCTCCCTTAACAAAACCGACCGAGGCCTTAAAGGTGGCCCCGGCTGGAATCTGGATGTCTGGAAAGACTCCAATTATATTTCCATTATTTTTCCACTCGGGGTGAGTTTCCAGAACCAGGGCATACCTGTTGCCATCTTCCAGAACAACATCAGTCAGGTGACGGGCAAAGCCCCGGCTATCGTTATCGGCTCCATTCCAGGGAAGCTCTCCGCCAACAGCAATTGCCCGGTACCATTTAGCTTCCGGCGCTTTCTTGACAAAGTCATAGTAGATAACATCGGCTGAAGCCGACCCCACAGCCAATAAAAGAATGGCGACTGATAAGGACCAAAACCAGAAGAACACTATGATAGTTTTTTTCTGAGATCCAGGCTGCATTTTATTCTCCTTTCTGGATAAGATTTTCATTCAGACGGCCAATAGTAAAAAGGCAGGTATTAAAATTATGGTATGGAAGATGTTAAAGGTTAAGGGAAAAAAAGAGGGGAAAGGAAAAGCTTTCGGTCCCCACTCTTTTCCAGCTCCCTTGGCTGAGCAGGCATCCCACAGCATAATTAAAATAGCCTTCCTTTTCCTGAATAATCTATCTTAATATTCCATTTTAGGTCAAGTGATTTTTGCAGGTGCTCTAACTCTAGGCTCTCATAAAAACTCAATTAAGCACAGACCTGACCTTAATTTTTCCCCTGCTGACCCTTCAGTTAATTGATTTTAGCTTCTTAAAGTCGTTAGATAGGTGTTACGTTTAGCCATGGGGAAAGCTAATTGTTTTTCTCCTTTTTAGCTAACCGACTGAAATTTAAGGATCACCAGAAACCCGATATGTCAGGGCCGGGAAATCGAGCGGGGTTAAAAATGTTAATAATGCAACTTAATTAAAAATTCACTTCTTTGAAAGCTGGGGACAGATTCAGGCTCAAGCCAGGCCCAGGTCCTGGTCTATTCCCTGCATTGACTCCAGGCAGATGGTCAGGAATTCGTCCAGGCTCAGCCCCAGGTTGGCACATTGCTCGATCTCTTCCCTTCGGGCGCCCCGGGCAAAATGTTTTTCCTTGTAGCGACGCTTGAGGAATTCCAGGTCAACCGACTTCAGCTTCTTATCGGGGTGCATCAGGGTGGCAGCAATGATCAGGCCGGTGGTCGGGTCAGCCGAGTAGATCGACCAGTCCATAGCGCTCTGGCAGGGCACCCGACCAGCATGGGCCTGAATAGCCTGGATAACCTCGGCCGGCAGGCTGTATTGTTCCAGCATCTTGACTGCTTCGGTGGTATGGAGTTCCGGGCTCTTCTCGGTTAATTCATAGTCCAGGTCGTGCAGCAAACCGGCCAGACCCCAGATTTCTTCATTGCCACCCAGGCGGCGGGCCAGGCCTTTCATGCAGGCTTCCACTGCCAGGCAGTGTTTGACCAGGTTTTTGTTGTGAAGGTGTTGCTTGACCAGTTCCAAGGCTTCTTCGCGAGTCACGGTCATCTCCTTTCTGGTTTTATTCTCCGGCAAAGGAAGTGATATTATACCTCAACTCTGATTTTTTGCTGAGCTGCCCGCTGCTGGCCACAACGCTGATGAGGTATTGGCCCGGGGCCGCCGGAAGCCAGGTCCAGGTATTACTCTTGGAAGCTTTCCTGACCAGCCGGTCGCGGCCGTCGGGAGTCCGGAGATAAAATGCATACCTGGGTTTTTCCAGGCCCGGAGCCAGGGCTGTAAATATTATCCTTCGTCCGGCCGGCTGCGGCGACTCTCTCGAAGGCCTGATGATAACCCGGGGCTCCTTTTTCAGGGCATAGACTAAGCTCAGGTCCTGACGGTAGTCATGACTGCCGGCCAGGAGCCAATCCCCCATCCTGACCAGGTCCGTCTTTATTTCAAAGGTCAGAACAGTTTCAGATGTCTTCTGGCCTGTCTTCAGGTCCAGGCCGTACAAGATTTGGCCCGAAGGAATAATCAACTCCTCTTTCAGGATAGCCGGCCGATAACAGCCCCTGCCCGGCACCGTCTGCCACCAGAGAATATCACCAGCCGATTGTTTCAGCTTATAAATGATCCCGCCGGTGGTCAGCAGATAGAGATGGCGGCCATCAGAAAGCAGGTGTTGAACCCGCTGGCTGCCCAGGTTAACTTCCCAGCAGATCTTTTTTCTGGACAGGTCAAAACATTTCACTTTTCCCGAGGTCGTGCTGAAGTAAATCTTTGGTCCCCAGGCCGGCAGGAAGGTCCCGAATTCATCCTGGAAGTCGTGTTGATCTATTTTCCGGCCTGTCTCCAGGCTATACCTGAGGAGTCGCCCCGAAAGGCAGGGAACCAGAACCTCCGAACTGGAAATGATAAGCGGCCCGGAAAATTCCGCTGGAAGCTCCTGTTTCCAGAGTAACTCGGCCGTTTCAGTCGAGCGAGCTTCAAGACTTTTCTTAAAAGGCAAAAGCAGCCGGTTTCCGGACTCGGCCGGGGCCCCGGCCAGAGGTTCAGCCAGCTCCACCTGAGTTCCTACCATTATTCCAGAAGAACTCAGCTCCCACAGCTTCCCGCCAGAGACCAGCCAGAAGCCAGCTCTTCCCGGGACCGGTTTTTGCTCAAGTTTTATTTCCAGGAGGCCGGAGACCTTCTTTTCCCCGGACTGAACTTCAATTAATTCGTAAGCCGGCTGATTATTTTCATAAAACCACCAGAGCCTGTCCCCATAAGGCACCAGATGATTGACCCGGCCACGGGCAAAGTTGACCCAGGCCCTGGTTAAGGAAAACCGGTAAATCTCCTCCGGAGCTTGCCCCACTTCTTCCCTGCCCCCTTGTTCTTTACGGGTCGGGAGCCGGTTTTTATTCCCAGCTGTCTGGCTCGAGCCAGTGCCATCCGCTGTAGGCCGGGGCGGTTTAATTCCCTCTGATTTATCGGGTATCTGAACTTGAGCCGGGCTAATGGTTGTTTCTTTTCTGGCCGTTTGAATAACGGCCTGCTGCCGGTCATCTTCTATTTCTGACCGACCGGCTGAAAGAAGCTCATCTATCCTGACCAGCGCATAGCCGCGGGCAGTTAGTTCTTCTATCAGCTCCCCCAGCCGGAAATAGAACAGGTCGGTTCTTTCCGCCGCCACCCCGAGATGGACCAATAGAATAAAACCGTTTAGCCCGTCCGGCGACGTGGTCTCGTATTCAAGCAGCTGGTTTAGAATTTCTTCAGACGAGCGATAATTGGGCAGGTCCGGAGTGGTGTAATCGGAGCTGGTCACAAGGCCGGGGGTGAAATTTACCACTGCCACTCCAACCTCCGCCGCCCAGCCGGCGATTTCCTGGTTATACCATTCATAGGGCGGCATAAAATACCGGGCCCGGCCTCTGCTCACCCCGAATTTTTCCAGCTCCAGATAATTATTTTCCAGGTCGGCCAGGAACTCTTCTTTCGTGACCAGGGTTTTCTGCCGGTCCTGCCAGTCGCAATAAAGAAGATGGCAGTCGGAATGGGGGCCCAGGTAATGTCCGTCCTCAACCATTTTTTCTATCCAGCCACGGAATTCAGGCCGACGCAGAAAATTCCCGGTAAGGAAAAAAGAAGCTTTAAGATTTCGCTGCTTTAATTCCGACAGGATGTATTCAGCCCCCTCCCCGAAAGAATCTGCGGTAAAGACCAAGGCCAGCTGTTTTCGGTCACGGAGACCACGGATTATCCCGCCCTGTTCCAGGGTCAAGGTTTGGGCCGGAAGGAGATCAAGGAATAACAGCAGCACCAGAGTCAAGCAGACCAGGCGGGAAGAAAGTCCTGCTCTTTTACTAAATTGTGGCCTGGCCATGGGTTCTTTGAAAAATCATTGTAAATAAACCCGGCCGATTGTGCAAACCGGTAGCTTTACTTATCCTGTCCTTGTTGCTATCATTTTTTCAATGATTAATTACATACTTCTTTACAAAATCAGGAAGCTGGTCAAGCAGATCCTGAAAGAAAAAATCGAGGACGGCGAGATCGCCACCACCCCTCGCTCCTGCCTGGGCTGCCTGGCCGATGAGATCAGCTGGGAAATTTATTACCTTTTTAAGGAAAGAGAAAACCGGAAAAAAGAAGGCAGCCAACAGACAACCGAAGATAAAGAAGAACCGGAAGATAATAAATAAACCCCACTTCGTCCTTACCCAATAACCATAACAGCAATAAGTAGCTCCATCTTTCCTGGCATGAAAAAATTTTAATATTTTGATAGTGCTGCCGAGTTTCCGGCGTAACTACCTCACAAAATCAAATGAGGCTATCTGGAGAGGACTCATTTCTGCCTGAACCAGGAGGACCCGGTCCTGTAACTTTCGCCAGTCAACCCCGAATTGAATTTACTAAAAAGACTGTTATCCGCTCGCCACGACCAAGCCAGGCCAATCTGAGCCGAGTTCATCACCTGGAACTGTGCCTGGCCGAATTCTTAAATCACCCTGCCGGTCAGTCTTCCTGGTCTGACTTGTCCCGACGGATTTTTTCCTTAAGAGCTTCCCACCAGTCTATACGCTTCTTGATTTCTTTCTCGAAGCCCAGGTTGCCAGGCTGGTAATACTTTCGTCCTCGCAGCCGCTCCGGGAAAGTCTCCATGTCGGTCGTGGACAGCGGATGGTTATGAGCGTACTGGTAGGCCTGGCCGTAGCCTATTTCTTTCATCAGCGGAGTCACCGGGTTGCGGATGTGCAGAGGCACCGGTTCATAGGGACTTGCCTCAACTTCTTTCATGGCCTGACCGAAGGCCACATAAATCCGGTTGCTCTTGGGAGCCGAAGCCAGATAGACCACAGCTGCGGCCAGGGCCAGTTCCCCTTCTGGTGAACCCAGAAAATCGTAGGCCTCCTTGGCCCTTAAGGCCACGGCCAGGGCTTGAGGGTCGGCTAACCCGATATCTTCCGAAGCAAATCGCACCAGGCGCCGGGCTATGTACAGCGGGTCTTCCCCGGCATAGAGCATCCGGGCCAGCCAGTAAAGGGAAGCATCCACGTCGGAGTTTCGCAGGCTCTTGTGCAGGGCGGAAATCAGGTTGAAATGCTCTTCTCCGGCCTTGTCATAGAGCAGAATCCGTTTCTGCAGGGCCTCTTCCACTTCCCGGGCCGTGATTTCCTTCCCGCGGGTCAGGCTGGCGGCGATTTCCAGGGCATTCAGCACCCGGCGGGCATCACCGTTGGACTGTTCGAGAAGCAGCCTGACGGCTTCATCGTTTATCCTGAGACGGAGCTGGCCCAGACCGTTGACCTCGTCGGTCAGGGCATCTTCTATAATCTTTCTCAGGGCTGTTTCCTCCAGCGGCTTCAAGACCAGCACTTTGGTCCGGGAGAGCAGGGGAGCAATAACCTCAAAAGAAGGATTTTCGGTGGTGGAGCCAAAGAGAATGACATCTCCCCTTTCGACATATGGCAGAAAAGCCGATTGCTGAGCCTTGTTGAAGCGGTGGATTTCATCAATGAAAATAATTATCGGTTTGCCGTAGAGCCTTTTCTGCTGCTCGGCCTGAGCCATGACTTCCTTGATTTCTTTTATCCCGGAAAGAACCGCGCTGTAGAACAGACAGGTCAGGTCAAAGTGGCGAGCCAGCATCATTCCCAGGGTGGTCTTGCCAGAACCGGGAGGTCCCCAGAAGATGATGGACACCAGGTGCCCCGAATCAATCAGTTCAGTCAGAATTTTCCCAGGGCCCAGGAGATGCTCCTGGCCGTAGAAACGGTCAAAGGTCTGGGGTCTCATCCTCTCGGCTAAAGGAATGTGCTGGCTGTCGGGCCTGTCTTCTTTTTTCATGACTTTGCCTGAAAATTATTTCAACCGGCTGCTATCCGGGCGATGTTATTATATTATCATCGGCCAGATTTTCATAGCCGCAGCAGGTTTTGCCGGCCCATACACCAGGTCCAAAACCTGTCGGAAACGTAATAACTCTTTTTATTAAGGGCTAATTTCATTAAAATACCCTTCAGGAGCGAGTGATGAGCAAGAAACAGTTTGGATTAGCCTTAAAACCAGCAATCGGTGCGATTCTGACTTTTTTTCTGGCCCTGATTTTTTTGGTCAGCCCGGCTCTGGCCCAGGGCCGTCCTCGGGGTTATCTGTTTATCATCGGCGGCGGCACCAGGCCGGAACCGATGATGAAGCGTTTCGTAGACCTGGCCAGCCGAACCGGCAGCGGCCGGATTGTGGTCCTGCCCATGGCCAGTGCCACTCCCGATGAAACCGGGCGCAGTCTGGTGGAAGAATTCAAACAGCTCGGGGCCAAAGAAGTGGCCTATTACAACTTCAGCCGCAAAGAGGCCGAAAATTATTCCAACGCCAGGCTGCTGGCCGAAAGCGGCGGGATCTTTTTCTCCGGCGGCGTCCAGACCAGGGTTACCGAGGCCATCCTGGATACACCCATCCATAACATGATAAAAGAACTTTACCAGAAAGGGGCGGTTATTGGCGGAACGAGCGCCGGGGCAGCCGCAATGAGCGAGTTGATGATTACCGGCGACGAGGTCAGAAAACCAGAAGAAGGTCATGAATTCGAGACCATAGAAGCCGGGAACGTAATAGTGGCCAGGGGCCTGGGCTTGATCAAATCGGCCATCATCGACCAGCATTTCGCCACCCGCAAGAGGCACAACCGCCTGATCAGCCTCATAGCCGGCCATCCGGAACTGGTGGGCGTGGGTATCGATGAAGCCACGGCCATCATCGTCAACCCGGATGAAACCTTTGAAGTGGTCGGCTACCGGAATGTAATTGTTTATGATTCCGGGCGAGCCCAGGTCGAAGTCCGCGGCGATAAAGCCCTGTCCATCCGTGGAATGCTGATGCACGTCCTGCTGGAAGGTGAGCGCTTTGACCTGAAGAAGAGGCGGCCGCTTTGAGCCACAACCACGGGGTCAGGGCCAGGCCGGATGGTTCTTGACGGCCCGGCGGCTAAATGTTAATGTTTTGAGGACATCTACTAATGACCCAGGAACAGAAAGCCAACAGCCTGAGAGAAGCCATAAACAAGAAATTGATCTTCTCCCTGGAGGAAGTCTGCCGCCTGCTGAAAATCAGCCCGGAGACGGTCAGAGAATGGGAAAAGGAATTCCCCCTGTTCTATGCCGGCCAGACTGCCAGCGGCAAAAAGATTTACCGCCAGAAGGATGTGCTGATAATCCTGCGGCTTAAAGAGCTCCTGGAAGAAAATACCCTGACCAGTGCCGGCATCAGAAGAAAGATAGAAGAGGAATTTGGCTTTAAGACTGATAAGATTCCGCCGGAAAAGCTCTATTCGGCCCTGGCCCAGATTAAGGAAGAGCTGGCCGAAATTCTCCAGACCCTTGAAAAAAAAGGCAAAAAAGGTTAAATTAATCTACTCTTATCACCAATCGGGACGTGGCGCAGCCTGGTAGCGCACATGCTTGGGGTGCATGGGGTCAGCGGTTCAAATCCGCTCGTCCCGATTTTTTTTATTTAGGGCAGCCGTTATAAAGGAAAATCAGAAAATTCGGGTATCCGGCCGTAACTCCAAGCAGTAGTGTTCTGAGAATGTCGGTCAGGTCGGGCTTGCTACAGGGTGTTAATTTTAAGAATCGTGTAGATACCGCAATACCTGGTGACGGCGGTCAAGACCAGGATTGCTCCCAGGATGATCAAAATCCAGCGTAAGACCTTGCCGGTTTTTACCCTGAGAACCGGAGTCAGGTGGATGAAAACCCAGCCCACGATCAAACGGATAAGGGCATCAGTCAGTCCGACGTTCATTTTACCCTCCTTAATTATAAGCTCTTAAAATCTTAACTCTTAAGTTACCCTGTCTCATTTTAAGAAGCTTATGACAAAATTTTATTAATGAATTGGAAATAAAGCAACTGTTTTATCAGCCAGAAATACCGTCCACCATCCGGTCTTTTTCCCTTTGGACCGAAGGCAGTCCAATCAACCTGTCTTCAAACCCCACTTATAGATAATTACAGTTATTTCTTCTATAATAAACAGAAATTTGACTGAGTAGCTGGACGCAGCAGGAGAACATGGCCCTTAAAAGCAAGCCAAAACAACCACTGTTTCTACTGACTAATGACGATGGTTATTTTTCGCCGGGAATCACCGCCCTGGCCGGGGAGCTGGGCCAGATGGGGCAGGTTTACATCGTTGCTCCCGACCGGGAAAAGAGTTCTATTTCCCTGGCCCTGACTCTGCGCCGGCCGCTACGAGCCGAAAAAATCGACAGAAATACCTATGCTGTGGACGGCACCCCGGCTGACTGTGTCTACATCGCCCTGCGGCACATCCTTCCCCGGCAACCGGACCTGCTAATTTCCGGAATTAACAGAGGGGCTAACCTCGGTTGCCAGGATGTTTCTTATTCCGGGACGGTAGCTGCCGCCCTGCAGGGAACTTTCATGGGCATCCCATCCCTGGCCGTTTCCCATTTAGGAAGACGAACCAAAAACGGTAGCCTGTATGATTTCAAGGGAGCGGCTGCTCTGGTCAGGCCCATAGTCGAGACCATCCTGAAGAACGGTCTGCCCCACCGGGTCTACCTAAACATCAACATCCCGCCGCTTCCGGTTAAAGGTATTAAGATCACCCGCCTGGGAGAAAAACGCTACTCACCAGAGCTAGTCAGAAAAAGGGATCCAAGGGGAAAAACTTATTTCTGGATTGGCGTGGGCCACCCCAAAGCAGTTGGACCCAAGGATTCGGATGTCCAGGTGGTGGACCGGGGCTGGGTGTCGGTCACTCCGCTGCAGATAGACCGGACAGCCCATCCTCTGCTGGGCCACAGGCTTCTGGAAAGCCTGAAAAATTGCTGGCCGCCAGAAAAATCACGGGACAAGAAAAAGGGTTGAGGCCAGGCGATGAAGCCTGAATCAGACGGCCTGGCGGTCGCTGCCAGTTTTCTTCTTCCCCTTTTTTTTGAGGAGGCCAACAGCCGCCGGGCCCACCGAGATCAAGATAATGGCCACTATCACCAGGGAAAAATTGTTTTTGATTACCGGAATGTTACCGAAGAAATATCCGCCGAACAGAAAAAGTGAAACCCAGAGAATGCTACCAGCCAGGCTGTAGACCAAAAACCTGGTGTAGGTCATCCGGCCGATCCCGGCCACAAAAGGAGCAAAGGTCCGGATAAAAGGCATGAACCTGGCCACGATAATGGTCAGGCTGCCATACTTTTCATAAAAGCGGTGGGTCTTATCCAGGTATTCTTTATTGAAAAACCGGCTTTTCTCTTTCTTGAACACCCCCGGCCCGACTTTGGAGCCAATCCAGTAGTTGGTGATATTACCTAAAAAGGCGGCCAGGGTCAGGAGCAGGAACAGGCCCCAGATATTCAAGTTGCCGATGGCGGCCAGGGCCCCGACTGCGAACAGCAGCGAATCACCCGGGAAAAAGGGAGTCACCACAAACCCGGTCTCCGAGAAAATAACCGCAAAGAGGATGAGGTAAGTCCACAGACCATACTGGTTGATGATGTCCACGACGTAGCGGTCCAGGTGGATGGCTATGTCAAATAGTTTCTTGATTAAATCTATCAATTGTCGTCCTTCCCCGTCCGCCGGGACCAATTTTTACGGAAATTAACTATACTTTTTTTTAGCCGGGCTGACAAGTAATTTATAAGGCTAAAGAATCGCACAACCGAGTTAATCGCTTCTGCCTGTTCAGCTGGCTACCATCTGACCCTGGCTCTGGTATAATAAGCCTGGAAAATTGAAGATGGAAGACAGAGATTTTTTCCAGGAGCGGAAACTCGAAGCCGTGGACCGGGCTCTGGCCAGACTTTCCCCACTTGAAACTGACTGCATTCTCTGCCCGCGAGAATGCCGCGTCGACCGCACCAGGGGTCAGACCGGGGTCTGTCAGACGGGCAGTCTGGCCCGGGTGTCGGTCGGTCTGCTCCATTTTGGCGAAGAACCGGTGCTCAGCGGCCGCGGGCTGCCGGCCGGGTCCCGGGGCTCCGGTACTATTTTTTTCACCGGCTGTAACCTGAAATGCCTGTTCTGCCAGAACTTCCAGCTCAGCTGGCTCAACGAAGGCCAGCTCCTGACAGACGGAGAGCTGGCTGCCCTGATGCTGGAACTCCAGAGCCAGGGAGCCCTGAACATTAACCTGGTCTCCCCCACCCATGTCATCCTGCCGATTCTAAGAGCTTTGCGCCCGGCTTACCGGCAGGGCCTGTCCATCCCCCTGGTTTATAATTCCAACGGTTACGATTCGCTGGAAGTGGTGGAGCAACTGCGGGGAATCGTTGACATTTACCTGCCGGACCTGAAATATGTCTCTTCTGAACATTCCCGCCGCTACTCTTCAGCTCCCGATTATTTCGATAAGGCCAGGCTGGCTCTGCAGGAAATGTATTGTCAACAACCGGACCTGGTGCTCGACGACCGGGAAATCGCCCGGCAGGGTTTGATAATCAGACACCTGGTGCTGCCTGGGGCGGCTGACGATTCCATCCGGGTGCTGGAGTGGATTGCCGAAAACCTGTCTACCTCGGTTGGACTCAGCCTGATGAGCCAGTATCATCCCTGTTATAAAGCCCCGGCTGAAATTCAGAGGGAAATAACCCGGGAAGAATACCACCGGGTAATGCAGAGAGCCCTGGACCTGGGTTTTGAGAATCTTTTCCTGCAGCCTGAGCCCTTCCAGCCAGACGAACACCTGGTGCCTGACTTCCGGCGAAAACAGCCTTTCCGCTGGAAGCTTTAATCCGAACTTAAAGTCCGGAAACCGCCGACCTTAAGCACCTTCTGTCATGAGCCAGGCATATAATTAACAGGCTATGATGGTCAAGAAGCATCACTTTATGTCTTATTTGATCAGTAGTTGGGTTCAAACCTCATTTTTAGCTTTAACAAAGAAACAGTCTTTTCAGAATTCTATCTGAGCCGATATCTCTCCGGCCACAATTTAGATTTATCAGGCTTCGCAGGATTATCTTTATCCATGGGAAAAAGCAATGCTTTCTCCTAGCCCCCGGGGCAGTCGCCGGTCCGAGTCACCCTAAAAATTAGTGAAAGATGCTTTAATTAAAATCCTGCATCTCTACTGCCTGATGTTTGTTTCTTGATTAGTCTGCGCCCCCGCTTCTGGAGTGGGGCTACACTCGAATGGTTTAATTTTCCGGAATAAGGCCTTTATTCGTAGACCAGAATTTCTACCCTTCTGTTCTTGGCCCGGCCTTCCCGCGTGGTATTTTCAGCCACGGGCTTGGAGCTGCCATAACTCACGGCTGACATCCGGTGGAGCGGGATACGGTGGGCCTTGTACAAATACATCATGACCGCTTCCGCTCTTTTCTGCCCCAGATAGATATTGACCTCTTCCGGTCCGGTGTTATCGGTGTGGCCCTGAATCTCCAGGTAAACACCCTTGTTTTCCTCGATCAACTTCTGGACAAAACGGTCAATGGCGGCTTTGGCTTCGGCGCTGAGCTCGGCGCTGTTGAAAGCAAACTTGGCTTCATCATTGCTCA
>DMVN01000117.1 GCA_003476685.1 Acidobacteriota bacterium
GGCTGGTCGTCATATTCATCGGCACCATTGATGGACACCGCCAATAACCGGTGCAGGGCTTGCTGAAGCCTCGACCTGTAATCCCGGTCCTTTGAGACACGCAGCCAGTGGCAGAGGTTGAACATCACCCCAATATTTGGCCGGTCTACTTTATCTGCTGCCCGCACGGCGTCCTAGATGACAAGTGAATTTCTATTTGAAAAGTTAATGGCGTTTAAATAACATAAGATTTGTAAAGTTTCATTTTGTTATTTTATGAAAGGGAGATAGCCATGATTGAAGGACAGGAAACCTTAGGTAAGGTTACTCAGTTAAAATACGCCATGGTTGGCGGTGGCGTCGGTGCTTTTATCGGTGATGTTCACCGCAAGGCCATCGCCATGGACGGGAAAGCCAGGCTGGTGGCTGGCTGCTTTTCTCAGAGCTATGAAAACACTCTGAAAACCGGTGAGCTGCTGGGCCTGGATAAAAGCCGGCTTTACCGCAATTTTGAGGAGATGCTCAAGGCGGAAGCTGCTCACCCGGACCGGCCGGATTTTATCGTCATCGTCACGCCCAACGATACCCATTATCCGATTGCCCGCCTGGCTCTGGACCTGGGGTTTGCTGTGGTCTGCGACAAACCCTTAGCCACCAGCAGTAAGCTCGCTCAAGAGCTGGCAGATTTAGCCCGCCAGAAGGACCTGCTTTTCTGCGTTACCTACACTTACTCCGGCTTTCCCATCATCAAGCATCTGCGGCATCTTATTGCCAGCGGCGAATTAGGCACCATTCGCTTTGTGGCCGGCGAATACCCGCAGGAATGGCTGGCCACCTTGCTGGAGAAAACCGGACAGAAGCAAGCAGCCTGGCGCACGGACCCGGCCCGGGCTGGCATTTCTAACTGTGTCGGTGATATCGGCTCGCACATTGAGCACATGGTTTCTTACCTTACAGGTCTGGAGATAGAATCTCTCTGTGCCCGCCTTGACCACTTTGGTGAGGGACGTCCGCTTGATGACAATGCCTCCATCATGGTGAATTTTAAGGGCGGAGCACGCGGCCTGTACTGGTGCTCGCAGATTGCCATTGGCCATGACAACGGCTTCAGGGTGCGTATATACGGCACCAGCGGCGCGGTTGAATGGTACCAGGAAGACCCCAACCACGCCAAAATCGCTTATCTGGACCGGCCAGTGGCTTTTATTTCCCGCGGCCGCGACCCGATGTGTCCGCGAGCCCAGGCTTTATCCCGCATTCCATCGGGCCACAACGAAGGCTATTTTGAAGCTTTTGCCAACATTTACTCTACCTTCATCACGGCCCTGGACAAAAAGCTCCGCGGTGAGCCTCTCACGTCTGACGACCTGGATTTCCCGAATGCCGAGGAAGGGGTGCGCGGCGTGCGCTTCATAGAGAAATGCGTGGAAAGCTCAAGCCGGGGCGCGGTCTGGGTTGATTTTTAAGCCCGAATACGGGTTGGAGCTTTTAGGATGGGCTTGGGGTGAAGAGCTTGGAGGAGTTAGAGTTCATAAATCTTTAGGTTTGAGGATAAAAATCAGTTATTGTGGAGCTAAGCTATCTGGCTAAACCTGAAAATCAAAGATTTTAGAGCTTTAAGTAATGGTCAAAGGAAAATTAATTAGAAAGATAAAAAAGCCAAAAGGGAAAATCAAAACAGATAATTAAAAAAATGAAAAATTATGCCTGTCATCTTGAGATTGAAAGGAGGGAAAAATGAAAAGACCCGTTACGCTGTTCACCGGTCAATGGGCTGACCTGCCCTTTGAAATTCTCTGCGAAAAGGTCAGTGCCTGGGGATACGACGGCCTGGAAATTGCCTGCTGGGGCGACCACCTGGAAGTAAAAAAGGCGGCCGAAGACCCGGCTTATGTTCAGAAAAAATTAGAAACGCTGTCCAGGCACAACCTGAAATGCTGGGCTCTGGGTGCTCACCTGGCTGGCCAGTGTGTGGGCGACCTCTACGACCCGCGGCTGGACACCTTTGCCCCCGATAAAGTCAAAGGCAAACCGGAAGAGCTCCGGGCCTGGGCCATGGAAGAGATGAAGCTCACCGCCCGGGCTGCCAGGAACCTCGGCTGCTACGTGGTCAACGGTTTTATGGGTTCACCCATCTGGAAGTTCTGGTATTCATTTCCACCAACCAGCGAAGAGATGGTCGAACAGGGATTCAGGAAAATCAAGGAGCTCTGGACGCCAATCTTGGACGAGTTTGACCACTGGGCCGTGAAATTTGCTCTGGAAGTTCACCCGACGGAGATAGCTTTTGATTTTTACACGGCCAAGAGGCTGCTGGAAGTTTTTGACTACCGCCCCACCCTTGGCTTCAACTTTGACCCCAGCCATCTGCTGTGGCAGGGGATGGTGCCGCACCTTTTTATCCGGGAATTTCCGGACCGGATTTTCCACGTGCACATGAAGGATGTGGCCGTAACGCTTGATGGCAAAGCTTCTCTCATCGGCTCTCATCTACCGTTTGGTGACCTGCGCCGCGGCTGGAATTTCCGCTCGCTGGGACACGGTGATGTGGACTTTGAATCCATCATCCGTGAACTCAATGCAATCGGTTATAACGGCCCACTTTCTGTAGAATGGGAAGATAACGGCATGGACCGAGAATACGGCGCCAGAGAAGCCCTGGAGTTTGTCCGCAGCCACGATTTTACGCCCTCTGGTGTGGCCTTTGACAGCCATATGAAAAAATAGGAAATAAACATCCGGCTTCTTCGGCTGGGCCCATGGGGCTGGCGCAATTTAGACTCCAAAAATAAGATTCTTCGGATGATGGCAGACCAATTATATATGAACTTATATTCATATATCACTGTGTGTCTGACCGGTTGGACATCAAGTTTAACTGGCGGAAATCTTAATCGCAGTCCGGCACAGCTTAGAATCTGTTGATGCTAACCTCGAACTGGAGCCATGCCAGTTACCGGGTGGCATTAGCGCCAGCGGGTCAGTTTTTTGTAAAATCCCTGTCCGGGAGAGCGAAGCCAGCTGAGAATCAATACTCAGGGGACTTGTTCCAATAAACAAATTTCAGGGAAATTTAAGCTGTCCTGCCTTTTCCTTTAATATTGCACGGACGGCCCGGGCTAATAGAATTGAGGTTGCACCGGCCTGGAATTTATTGTAGAAATTTATGAGCGCTAAAAAAGTGTTTAATCCTTGAGCGTTTTATAAGAAAATATAATACCTGGGTTGAACGGAGAGAGAAGAGAGACGACCATGGCCGACAAGAAAGAAAAATTGGAAAAGGCGAGCCCGCTGGCTCTGTCAAATGAGAGGTCCTCAAGGAAGTCCGGCCCGGGGCTTTCCCGCCGGGGTTTCCTTAAAACCACCGTGGCCGCCGGACTGACCGTAGCCACCGGAAAGCTTTTCGGAACCCCTCTTATCATTACCGACGAGGGCCAGGGCCAGGCCGTGATGCCATCTGAGGAACTGCGAGTAGCCCTGATCGGGGCCGGCGAACAGGGCCGGATTCTCCTGGATTGCTGCCTCAGAATCCCCGGGATTAAAATCGCTGCCATCTGCGATATCTGGGAATACAGCCGGACCTATGCTTCCGGTTATGTCCGAAAATACGGTCAGACCCCGAATGTTTACGAAGATTACCGCCAGATGCTCAACAGCGAAAAAGACCTGGATGCGGTCATCGTGGCCACCCCCGACTGGGTCCACGCCGAGCAGACTAACGCCTGCCTCAACCACGGGCTTCATGTCTACTGTGAAAAGGAAATGTCCAACAGCCTGGAAAAGGCTCGGTCCATGGTAGAAACCGCCCGTAGGACCAGGAAATTGCTGCAGATCGGTCACCAGCGCCGCTCTAACCCCCGTTATATCCATGCCATTGACAAGCTCATCCGCAACCGCAGGCTTCTCGGCCGGGTCATGGTGGCTTACGCCCAGTGGAACAGGGCTAAGGCCGATATGCTGGGCTGGCCCAAAAAATACACCATCGACCCCCAGACCCTGCATAAATACGGTTACAGCTCGATGGAGGAATTCCGCAACTGGCGCTGGTTCAAAAAGTACGGGGGCGGACCCATCGTTGACCTCGGCTCCCACCAGATTGACCTGTTCAGCTGGGTCTTCGGAACCAACCCTAAAACGGCGGTGGCCTCGGGCGGAGTGGATTATTACCTCAACCGGGAATGGTATGACAACGTGATGGTCATTTATGAATTCGAAACTGCTGAAGGCGCTGCCAGAGCTCTTTACCAGGTTCAGACCACCACTTCTCACGGCGGCTTTTATGAGACGTTCATGGGGGAAAACGGTTCGCTGGTGATTTCCGAAGTGCCGCAGAAAGGCAACTGGGCTTACCGCGAAGCTCATGCCCCGGACTGGGAGCCTCTGGTCCGTGAGGGCCTGATTCAGTCGGAAGCTCCGCCCATCCAGAAAATCGAAACCCGGAATGTTTTCGTTGATGTCCGGGTGACGGCCGAAGCCGGACGCTGGCCCCTGCCCGTGGAGCTGGCCAAGCCGGCCCACCAGCCCCACTTAGAAAACTTTTTTGAAGCCATTCGCAAGGGAGTTCTGCTGACCTGTCCGGCCGAGCTGGCTTATGAAACGGCAGTGGCCGTGCTCAAGGTCAACGAAGCCGTTAAGAATAGAACCCTGCTCCGCTTCCGGCCTGAAGATTTTAAGGCCTGATGTTTGCAAGGTGAGACAGGCAATTACAGGAGAGTTTATTAAGGATAGTGAAGTAAAGAAAAATTATGTTTGACACAGTAAAGCAAAAAGAACAAAAAGAAAGGTTAAGCGACCAGAGCCAAAAGATAAGCAGAAGATAGCAAAGATAAAAAGGAGAGACAAAATAAAACGAAACCACAAAGCTTGATTTAGAAGAAAAAGAAAATGAATAGAAAGAAGCATGATACAAGAGAAAGCAGAGCATAAAAGCAGTTTGAAACGAAGCAATATGGAACAAAAAAATTAAGGAAAAAGAGATAGAGAATAAGGGAAAAGAAAAAACCAGATGAACAGCAAGGAAAAGGACAGCAGCAGGAAAACAACCTGGAAATTTTTGTTACAGGCTGGCACCCTGGTTATCAGTGTGACGGTTTTCATCTTCGCCACCTTGAGCGTCTCCCGGCTGCTGGCGGCCCGAAACCAGGCTGGCCAGAAGCAGGAAATTAAGCTTAAAGCGGCGGACAAGACGGAATGGTCGGGGAGTCAGGTTTCTCCGCTCCACCGCATCCCTCTCCACGACGAGCTGAACCAGAAAATCATTCCGGCGGCTCCGAATTCCCTGCCCTTTTCCAGCCGCTATTCCTGTGAGCCCTGCCACAGCTACGATACCATCAGCCAGGGTACGCATTTCAATTACCGGCAACGACCTGCAACCGACCGGCGCACCGAGCCCTGGTTTCTGGTTGATGAAAAGGCCGGGGTGCAGCTTCCGGTTTCCTTCCAGAAATACCCGGGTTTCTGGTCTCCGGAGCAGCTGGGTCTTACCGACTGGAAATTTGTAACTCTGTTCGGGCGTAACCTTAATGGTGGGGGGCCGGGCGAGCCCTCGCAACAGAACCAGACCCCCGATTCCCGCTGGAATGTCTCGGGCCCGCTGGAAATCAATTGCCTCGGCTGCCACCACCGGTCCCCGCTCCAGGACCACTCGGAATGGGTCAAGCAGGTGATGCGTGAGAATTTCCGCTGGGCAGCCACGGCCGCTTCCGGGCTGGGTGAGGTAATCGGCATGGCTTCCCGCCTGCCTTCGACCTGGAGCCTGGCCGACGGTCCCAACCCCGATGACCACGAATGGGCCGTCGTTCCCCAGGTCAAGTACAACCAGAACTTTTTTGACAGTAAAAACAATGCCGTTCTGGAACTGCCCCGGCCGGAAGACGACCGCTGTTTGGCCTGCCATTCGGTCACCCCGCGACAGGCTACCTCCAGGGCTGCGGTGGACCGCGACGTCCATCTCCAGTCCGGGCTGAAATGTGTGGACTGCCACCGGAATGATTTGAGCCATGAAATAGTCAGGGGCTTTGAAGGGGAAAAATTAAGTCATTCCAGACTCAAGGCTTCCGATTTTACCTGTGCTGGCTGCCATCTGGGAGAAAAGCCAGAAAAAGGCGGGTTCGGTTTCACCGGCCGCCTGGGAGCTCCCCGGCCGGCTCACAAAGGGATTCCCAGGGTTCATTTTGAGCGCCTGTCCTGCACCGCCTGCCATTCCGGATTGCTGCCAGAAAAGGAACCGCAGGCCATCTACACTTCCCGGGCCAACCGCCTGGGAATTTTTGGCAAGGCAGTCTGGACTTCTGAATTTCCGCTGATTGTGGAGCCGGTTTTCGTCAGGGAAGCGGACAAAAAAATATATCCCGAAAGAATGACCTGGCCGGCTTTCTGGGCGGAAGTTAAGGGTCGGGAACTGGTGCCGGTTGACTCAGTGGAAGTTATGGCCGCAGCCCCCGAAGTTTTCAGTCTCAAGCAAGACGTGGCCGCACTGCTCAATTCACTCCTGCCGCTGGCCGGGGAAGGCTTTTACCCGGCTGTGATTATTTCCGCTTATCTTTTTGAACCGAACGTGGACGGCAGTCTTAACGTCCGCCTGCTGGAAAAAACTCCATTGACTGGAAAAGTCACTCAGGACAGATTTCTCCTGGTGCAGTTGAAGAATGACGAAGCCAGGCCTTTGCTGCCCGAATTCGACCCGGACGAACCGCCCCCGGGCCTTGAAGAAAAGGTCCTTAGTGTCCTGCAGAATCTTAAATCTCTGGCCCGAGGGCGAGAGCCTGTTTTCCTGATCGGCAAGTATGTTTACCGGATAACCGAGGGCTACCTGGATAAAATGGAAAAAACCGGGCAGCCCGCCCCCCAGCCTGAAATCTGCTGGCTGCAAGGTGATGAATATAAACCCTTTCTGTCACCTTTCCAGGTGAGAAACCTGGCCGTCCTGGGTTCTGGACCTGGCATCCTGACTGAGGAACAGGTCAGCCTGGCCCTGAAAAAACTTTCTGAAATGAACCCGGGCCGGAAATTCGCCTACGTGGGCGCTGGTTTTATCTTCAGCCTGGACCAGGCCGGGAAGCTCAGGGCGGGCCGGCATCCGGCGGCCGGGGCTGTATCCTGGCCCCTGGCTCACAACGTCAGGCCAGCCCAGCAGGCTCTCGGGAAAAACGGTTGCACCGATTGCCACAGTCCTGGCTCCAGGGTCTTTTTTGGCAAAATCGAAGCTGCTTCGCCTCTCAACACTACTCACCGGGCGACAGTACTCGGGGCCGACCTGATGAAGACCGGACAGCTTTTCCAATTCTTATTCGGTTTCACCTTCCTGGTGCGGCCGGCCTTCAAGCTGGTCCTGGCTGCCTGTGTTCTGGTTATCGGGCTATTGCTACTGGTGGTGATAATCAAGATTGCCGGTCGGGTTTCTGGTATTTCCGGTGACTCGCCGGGCTCCGGGAACAGGAGTTAGCCCATGATCTTCGGAATTACCAGCTTCGTCCTGATAGTGATACTCGGTCTGAGGCTGACTTTTGGCCGCTTCCTGGGTCGCCTGCCGGAAGACAAGAGGAAGATTTCGACCGAAAATTTCAAAGCCTACGTAAAATGGATAGCCGGCTGGAAATTATCTTTCCTCAAACTCGAGCGCTGGGACCGGTGCCTGGACCGTCTTGTGGCCTGGGGCCGGAAAAACTTCCCGGGCTGGACAGCCTGGGTTTTTTATGTCCTGGTCCTGTGCTATGTTTACCTGGCCTTTAGCGGTTTGTTTTTTGCCTGGTTCGTGCCCAGAGGGCTTTATGGCTTTCCGCTGCTGCTTCACGTGGCTGCCGGGGCTTTATTCGCCATTAGTCTGACTATCATCCTTTTTCTTAAGGCTCGGGTTTATCTTCCAGAAAAGCTGGAATCCCGGGCGGCTGCTCAGGAAAAAGGCGGTTTCTGGTGCCCGCTGCTCGGTAAAAACCTGCCACGAATCTACCTGGAGGCCGTGGCTTTCTGGGTGTTTGTGGCAGCCGGGTTTTTTCTGGCTGCTTCCACTCTCGGGTCAATGCTGCCTTATTTCAACTACCCGGCCCAGATTTTCTTTTTTAACCTGCATCGCTGGAGCGCCCTGGCTTCGGTCTTATCAGCCATCCTGGCCCTGGACGTGATGATTGTGAACTGATTATTCACCGGGAAAGCACAGGGACATTTGGTTTCCTCAGGATATGTAGCAACAGTGCCTTAAATTTTGTCCAGTAAGAATGGACATAGAGCTGGCGGTCCTTATGCTTAACATAGGTAGGTGATTTGATAATATAGAGACGCGGAGATTATAAAAAGCTAAGAAGGAATAAACACCAGGGAAAAATCTATTATGAGCCGAGCCAGGGAAAAGAAGAACCCGATGCCGGGCAAGAAGGCTTTCAGTTTCAGCCATCAGGCCATGGGCACTTTTTTCGAAGTGTTCATTGCCGGCAAGTCCGAGAGATACAGCCAGGACGCGGCCCGGGCCTTTTTCCGGGAGGTTGACCGGCTGGAGGGATTTTTCAGCCGGTTTGATGACCGCAGTGAAATTTCCAGGATTAACAGGCTGAAACTGGGAGATATGCTGCCGATAGGCCTGGAAACCTACGAATGTCTGAAACTGAGTTTTCAACTGATGGTGGAGACTGGCGGAGCTTTCAACATAAATTTCCGGGCAATTAAGAATTGGGCTGAGGCGGCACAGTCGCGGGAAGCATCAAACATGGAAAAAGTCTACGAAATTCAGGTGGAAATGAAGGCTTCTGCTGCAAGGGCGAAGAAATTAGAAGGGGAAATTAAAAAGGAGAGAGAGTACAAAAAGGATAAACAAAAAAAAGAAATTGATAAAAGCCAAAAAGAACCAGACTCGGCCGTAATGCGGAATTTTCCGTCAGATACCGAGCATAAGCCAGAGGCTAGCCTGAGCCCGGGGTTGGCCGGGGTAGATGAGAGAAGTGAGCTTGAAGCCTACCTCCAGTTTTTTCCACTGGAACTAATGGAGCAGGGCGGCGGCTATCGGGTAATCAGGCTTAATGTTCCCGGGGCTGGGCTCGACCTGGACCTCGGAGCCATTGGCAAAGGATATGCTCTGGAGAGGGCCGCCCAAATTTTTGCTGATTGGGAAATCAGCGATTTTCTGGTCAATGCCGGCCGGAGCACCGTTTATGCCCGGGGAGCGAAGCCCTGGCCGGTGGCTGTGGGCGGCGGCTTTGATTTTCTTAAGCCAGGGAAGATTCACCTGTTGAACCGGGCCCTCAGTGGCTCGGGACACGAGGTCAAAGGAGAGCATATTTTTGACCCGCGCCACAGGCAGGACCGCTCCCGTCACCTGGCGGTCTGGGTTTCCCATCCTTCGCCGGCGGTGGCAGATGGATTATCGACCGCCTTTATGGTCATGAGCCTCAATGAAATCAGAAGGTATTGTGAGGTCCGGCCTGAGGTCTGGACATTGATTATCAGTCGTGATAAAAAATCTTACCTGTTCAATCAGATGGGTTTTTATGAGCCAGGTGGCTGAACCACA
>DMVN01000036.1 GCA_003476685.1 Acidobacteriota bacterium
AGTCCAGGGCATCACGCAGGGCATCGGATTTTTTCCCGGGTATTTTCCCGATGATAATTCCAGTGTAGGGATTGTTGTCCTGGTAAAGAATCTGGTCTCCAGAAATGCCCGGGCTCCAGTAAGAAGCCTGCAGTCTCAGGTCTGGCAGTAACTGATTCTCGGCGTAATCCAGGTTGAATTCTCTGGCCCGGAGGTCAACTCTCAGGGCCTGCAGGTCTGGTCTCTTCATGATGGCCGTGTTCAGGGCTTCTTCGTAATCCACTTCCATTTTTTCGATAGTCGGGGAATCGGTGGGGACTAGCTGGACGTTCTTGGCGTCAGCCCTTTCGGCCGGAAGATTTATGATGAACCTCAGCTGGTCCTCAGCATTCCTGACCATGGCCTCGGCTTCCAGGATGTCGGCCTGCCGGGTGCTGACTTCACTTTCAGCGGTCAGCAGTTCGATGGGCGGCAGGGTGCCGGCTTCAATTTCTATTTTGTTCTTTTCCAGCAGCTCCTGGGCCAGCCGCAGCGACTGCTGTCGGACTTTCAGGTTCTCCCGGGCATAGACCAGGTTCCAGTAAGCAGCTTCGACGTTGTAAATGGTATTTTCCAGAACTCTCTGGAAATTTTCCTCGGAAATTTCCCGGCTGTAATTGGCCACCACGATTTCCCTCCGGCCGACCCGGTATCCGAAATCCTTGAGCAGCGGCAGGTTTAAGTTCAGTCTGAGGGTGGAACCGAAACGGGGGTTGATGGTCTGGAAGCGGCGGTTGGTATCGCTGACATAATTATAGAGGCTGGCAGAAAGCGAACCTCCAAACGGGATATTCTGGTTTATCTGAAAGGTATAATCGTTCTGCTGGGTCTTGACTTCATCGGAAGCGTCAAGGAAAGAATACGAGGCCGAGCGCGTGCTCTGGGCATTGTAATTGAGGCTCAGGGTTGGCATAAACCTTTCGCTGGCCAGGGCCACATTCTTCTCGGCAATCTCCGGGCTGATCATCTCCGCCTTCAGGTTGAGGTTATTCCTGAGGGCTTTCAAGATGCAGTCCTCAAGTGAAAGTTCCAGTTGCGGCCCCGATGGCTGGGCGGTCAGGCTAAGCGAAGCCAGGTGGTCTTCAGCCGCAGCTCCCGGGCCCAGCGCTTTCCCCGGCTGGCTAAAAAAGAAACTGATTAATATAAAAAGCATTATTGAAGTCTTTTTTCTCCCGGACATCAGTTTTCTCCTGAATTCATTTATCTATTTTATTTTCAATAAATTACAAATTATACAGGCCCAGCCATATAAATACTCATCAGTTTTGACGCCACCGCCCGCAATTTCTTCCTTTAAATATAGTTTATCTTTAGCAGCGATAGTACGGGATATAACTTCTACTTCAACCTCAGGCCAGGCGGCCCCGGCCAGCCTGACCATTTCAGACTTTTCTGTCTTTTCCGGTCCTTTTTAATTATACCAGAAAAAGTGGCTTAACCTGAGGCCCTGACCTTGCGGGAGGCCAGGATCAGGGGTGGGTGTTTGCGGGTCTTGCCGGCCTCGGGTTGCTTCCAGATGGTGCACAGATGACCGAGCATCCGGTCCGGCGGGAATTGAAGCGAATAATCAATCAGGTCTTCGGCCGCCTTCAGGTTCTGGAAACTGGTCGGCAGAACGCGGAAACCCTGCTCGATAAAAAGCGGGATGGATGGATACAGACCTCCTGGCATTATCTCGTAATGCCAGTCGCAGATGATTATGTCCCGGGGAATAAGGTCTATGGCCCGGTGGGTGCCGTTGAGCGAGGCTTCCCACTCGCCGTAGCCGGTGGCCTGGCCGTCGAGCAGCCGGTCTCCCCACATGAACATCTCCTTGCCCCTCTTTTTAACAATGTGGTCATGAGCGGTCCGCACGGCCAGGGCAAAAAGTTCAGCCGGGTCTTTTCCCCGGCAGCGGGGACAATCGGGGTCGGCGATCAAAAAAACCTCATCCATGCCCACGTGCAGGGCGTCAGCCTCAAAAACATCCAGCAGTTCATCGTACAGGGCGTTGATGATTGGGGGCAGCTCGGGGTGAAGCGGACACCAGCTGCGACAGTAAATCCCCTGGTTATCCGGATACTTGCCCGGGGTTTCGTCAAACTGCGGGTAGACGGTAAGCAGGCTAAAAGTTTTTTTCTCCCAGCTCTGGTGGCCAAGGGACTGGAATTCCGGAACCAGCCTGATTCTATAACGGCGACAGAGCTCAACTATCCTTTTGACCTGAGAGCGGGAAACAGGGTCCGGGCCTCTAAGTTCCGGGTGGGACTCGTATTGGTAATTGTAATCAACCTCCACCACCAGCAGGTTGACTCCCCTGGCGGCCAGCGCCGGAATTTCTGCCATCAGCTCCCGGGCTGCTTTCTGGCCTTCCACCAGGACATGCAGTCCCAGGTATTTGACTTCCGGCCTGGTCGGAGGCAGTTCAGCCGGTTGACGGGGGCGGCAGCCAGTGCTGGAAATGTAAATTAAAAGTAAGATAAGAGCCGGGATTACAGGGCTGCACCGCTCAAGATTATTGGCTGCAATTTTCTTTCTCTTCATTTTTGTCTTCTT
>DMVN01000091.1 GCA_003476685.1 Acidobacteriota bacterium
CCGGATTCTTTTTCCCTCACCAAATAGAGCTGGTTTCTGAAAACTTTAGCAGGATATTGCTAGTTGAAAAATTGGGCCCCAGGCTGACTTTATTTACCAGTTTCCCTTCTGGACTTTTGATATCATATATTCCACTATTCCCCCGGTTTCTTCCCTGTTCATAATTCATCACCAAGAAGTATCTATTTTCATCAGTAAAATAGGAATAAAAAGGCAGGGCAGATTTCCTGCTTGGCTCCATTTCAGGCCGTATTCTGTATGAATTATGCATCATAAACATCATAAATAATACGCCTGATAAGCCGGTTAAGTTTAGAGAATCCGACAGCCTGATAAACTAATTAGAAATAGCATAAGAAGGCCAAAAAATATTCCCCGAAATAAAGGAAAGGGCAAATAAAAAGGCAGCCGTGCACCCGGTGTCGACTGCTCGTCCCCTGCGGGCTTCGCTTCCAGCAAGCTCCGGCCAGGCTGACTGCCACACAAGAACCTGACCGTTACCGTTGCTACCTTCCGGTCCTGGCGGGGTTGGCGGCCGGCTCTTTGCGCAGGGCCCGAACCTTCATCGCTCCGAAAAGCAAACCTGGCCAGAAGACTAACAGCCTCGGCCGGGAGTTCAGCCCCACTGGAGCGGGTTGTGGGTACAGGGCACCGCTAGCTCCCCGCTTAGCACGGCTGCCCTTTTATTATAGCATAAACCCTGGAGACATTTTTATACTTTTAAGACTTTTAAAGACCTTCAGACAAAAATTCTTAAAAGCCAGCCTCTCAGGGTGAAGTAAAAACAAAGCTGGCCAGAACCTCTTCTGGCCAGCTAAGAAATTTTGAAAAATTTTTAATAAATTCTGTAACCTTTCTAAATATTACATACCTTCAGGATAGAACAGGGCGTTCAGCAGGAACTTGTAGGTGCCGTGGCTCTGGGCCCGATGCTGCGCCCGGATGCCAATAAGAGCAATATGTCCCTTTTTCAGCTTGACATCCACGACCGCTGACTTACGCGCCAGGTAATCTTCGCCCAGCAACCAGCCGCTCAGCAGAATGCCATCTTCCGCATAATAGGCCACAACTTTCCTATCCCAGTCAAAGGGCGGTGTCCAGGTGTCAAAAGCCAGACTGCCGGAGAAGATAGCGGCCGCTTCTTCATCAAAACCATACCCCAGAGGTGTGGTGTTCTCCACTTTAAGCTTCAGAATGGAGGTCGGGCAGAAGAACTTGGTCCGGTCCACACCGCTCAGGGCATTCCTGGCGGGAGCACCCAGCTCTCTGGTGGCCAGTTCACTGGCCTGGTTCAGGGTAACGAGCATTCCACCTTCTTCCACGAAGGCCTTCAGGGCTTCTATCCCTTCTTTTTCAATGCCACCTTCATACTCCGGCGGGGTGCTGCCGGCTCTGAAGAAGCGCGCAAATTCGGACTGCTGTCCCGGACGCCCGCTCTTGATAATATCAACGTTTTCGCTAGCAAATATGATCACATCAAACTTGGCTCTAAGGTTGACCTTCTTTTCGGCTGCGCCTTTAGTTTCTTTGGTTGCTTTCGCTTCTTTAGCCTGTTTGAAATCATTGTTATGGAGAATGGTGTAAGTTATCCCCAAATCATCCAGCATGTACCTGGTCCAGCCTTCATCCATGTTGCCGCGCCATGACTGGTAGATGGCCATCCGCGGGAATTTGACCGCTGCCAGTTCCAGACCAGAAACATCCGTCAGTCCTTTTACCGGCACAGGCCATTTCTGAAGCAGATTCTCCAGAACTTTCCTGGTCTCAGCTGAATTTTTAAACACAAAAGTTCCGGCCGGCAAAGTCCCGTCTGCAGTCTTTATGGCTGCTTTTGCCCTCCAGCCTTCAGCTTTATTCTTTAGCAGAGCAAAAGCCACGGCATAAGAAGCGTTAAGCCTGGGGTCAAGCGCCAGATAGGCTGAACCTGGAAGAGAAAATTTTGGGTATTCAACTTTTTCCACTTTCAGCAGGGGCACTTCAAACGGCTTATCTACTTGATCGCACCTGACGCCCATCTGCAGAGGCAGAGTCCAGGCCGCGTTGTCATAAGGCGGTATGGGTGGCCCGCCGGGATACTGCCTGAGGTCCGGATATTTTTGTTTTTCCAGTAAAGCCCAGGCATAAGCTTTATAAGGCTGGGCCAGAAGCACGACATAAGAGCCAGCCGGATAATACCTGCCGTCAGCAATAAAGTCTTTGGTGGCCTGATGGACCTCAACCCCGCCAAACTGCAGGATTTCAATCATTTTCAGAGCTGTCAGCGGGTCAGCCTGTTCTTTAGGAATGACAAAGGCGTAAGGCTGGTTCTTTTCGCGGACCTCTATGCTCTGCTTGGCCATGAGGAAGGTATTGAAAAGGAAATCCTCGCGGTGCAGCCAGGCGGTCTTGAGCAGGCTCTTGGACAGGGTCAGCTCGTAATTAACTATATCCCTCAGCCGCCACCAGCCACCGGGCCAGGGGTCAATAAAATCCATGCGCTTCTCGTAATATTCTTTAGGAACTTCAGTCGGTTCAATATAAATCGGGCTGGCTACCTGGACTGAAGCCGCTTCGCTGAGCAGGCCGACCACGTTGTGCAGCCAGGAGGTGTCATCACAGGCCCCAATCCACCAGCCGGTGTAGCTGCGGCCGTGAACTACGCCTTTATAACCATGCTTTTGCAGGTCATAAGCCATGTTGATACCGCAGAGGTTAACACTGCGCCAGAGCAGCGGATGGACGTTGGGCAGTGGTGGATCCATAAAAGGCGGGACAAATAGCCTGGCCCCGTTTGAACCCATCTGGTGCTCGTCAATGTGAATCTGGGGAAACCAGTCATGGTAGAGGACTCTGGTTACAGCCCTGGTCTCGGCCAGGTTGAACATGAAGAAATCGCGGTTGTTGTCGTGGCCGGCATAGGGATGGTACAGCCAGGGCATGTTGCTGCCTTCATACTTGGTGCCGAGATACTTGCGGTACCAATCTACGACCATCTGGTTGCCGTCCGGGTTAATGGTCGGCACCAGCAGCAGGATGACGTCCTTGAGGGCCCGGTTAACATCGAAGAAGCCTTTGCCGGTCACCAAATCATAAGCCAGTTCCAGAGACATCTGGGAAGCGGCAATTTCAGTGGCGTGCAGGCTACAGGTGATTAACAGGATGGTTTTGCCTTGCCGGGCCAGCTCCCGGGCCTGGTCTTCGGTCAGACCGCGGGCATCTTTCAGCTTCCGGGCGATTTCCCGGTAGCGGTCGAGGTTCTTCATGTTTTCTTCGTCAGTGATGATGGCCATGATCATTTCCCGGCCCTGGGTAGTCTGGCCAATACTGACCACGGTCAGCTTCGGGGATTCCTTATCCAGCAACTCAAAGTAAGCTTTAGTCTGATTATAATCAGCCAGCTTGCGGTCCTCGCCCACCCGATGTCCGAGAAATTTCTCCGGTGGGGTCTGGGCTAGAAGCGGAAGGGTCAAAATGGTCAGAAGAATGATGATGATCGCCAGTTTGTTGGTTTTAGGCATTGAAAAACCTCCTTGTCCTACCATTTATTCTAGTCTATTTATCACTCTGAAATATTTGAGTCAATAAATTTTTGACAGCGGGCGCTTATGGTTCGGGCTGCGCGGGTGGAGATCAATGGTTGGGTCCGGCGATGACTTAAACCAGGCTTTATTTTGTTAGCATAAACCAGGACTGGACATCTTTATTATTCAGGCAATCACAGGAGATTCTTTATGAGTTAGAAGGATAATCCGGGGCTGAGACCTGAAGTCGATTTCGGTATTAGCACTCAAGTCACCTAATCAGCCAGAACTGGCAGTAAAGTCTCCTCTGAGAAGGTTTGAGCTGGAATCTTCTCTTGGAATTTTTCTTCAAAGGTGAAACGGCGGAGCTTCTAATCTCGAGACTGTCGCAGGATAATCATCCGCAGCAACTGGAGAGCAGCCATGGCGGTAGAAGCCACGTAGGTCATGGCCGCCGCTTTTAGCACCGCCCGGGCTCCGTTGAGTTCAGCCGCATTCAGGAAACCCCGTTCTCTTAAAATGGCCAGGGCCCGCCGGGAAGCGTCGAACTCCACCGGCAAGGTTATCACCGTGAACAGGACGGCCGCGCTGAACAGCAAGATTCCAACATCCATCAAAATCCTGGTCCCGCCGCCGCTGAAAATCAGGCCGATGAAAAAGAGGGGAAAAGCCAGGTTGGAACCGATGCTGGCAATGGGATAGAAGGCGTTGCGCAGCATAAGGAAGGAGTACTTCTGGGCATGCTGGATGGCGTGGCCGGCTTCGTGGGCGGCCACACCCAGGGCAGCAATGGAGGTGCTGTTATAAACGCTATCCGAAAGCCGCAACACTTTTTTCCTGGGGTCATAGTGATCGGTCAGGTGACCGGGCACCCGCTCCAGGCTGACTTCGCTGGCGGGGCTATATCTTAAAATCTCCGCTACGGCCTGAGCCGCCGTTAGCCTGGAAGCGGAAGAAACCTGGCTGTAACGAGAAAAGGTGGATTTCACCCGGCTCTGAGCGTAAAAGGCAAAAATCAGGGCCGGGATAAGCAGCCAGAAGGTATAGTCAAAATAAAACATCTTACATCCTCCGGATTAATTTATTGTAGCTTAAAATTGGGATTTGTAAACCGGTCCGCCTGGCAGCGTCAGCCGGTTTGGCCCCAGCCTTCCAGCACCTTCATCGCCCGGTCAAGGTTGGAGACATCAATAATAACCGAGACCTTGTCGCCAGATTGACTCAACGTACCGTAGCAGTACTCGATGTTTATTCCTTCATCGCCGATTCTGGTAGCCACTTCTCCCAGGGCCCCGGGCCTGTTCTCCAGGTGCACCAGCAGCACATCGCGCATGTCGGTGGTGTAGTTGAGCTTGTTGAGGACTTTTATCGCTTTATTCAGGTTTTTTGTATAGATTTTGGCCGAGTCCTGGAAGACGCCTATGGCTTCGACATTTATCTCATTCTCAGCCAGCTGGCACAGAAGTTCGCCCAGAACTGAGGGTTTATTTTCCAAAAGGACGAAAATCTCTGTAATTCTTTCAAATTCCATCATAACCTCCTGAAGCCATTTATTCCCCTGTAAATGGCCCCCTTTTATATTTAAATCAAAGTCCCCAAATTTGCAACAGAATTCTTTCCGGCTACTTCTGTATTATGCCCGGGTTTTTTGTTTTTTTAAGGCTCTACCCATGGGCCAACTCGAGGCCAGCCTGGGGTCTGGGCCGCCCAGCAGGTTTTTATAAGATTAACTTTTGCTTATTGGGTTATTTTTCTGCCGGAATAAAAGGGAGTAATTTCTATCACCCACGTGCTACCAGCTACTACCAGTACAAGTTCTAACCGAAAGCCATAAGGCAAAGACATAATTTGTCCTTAGCTCATTCAGCAGCCATTCGGTCAGACAGGCCTGAAAAAAATCGGAAAAATGTAGGGTGACCCAATTTTTAATCGAAGATTTTGCCGGGGTTGAGGAGTCCCTGGGGGTCCAGGGCCTGTTTTATCTTTTTCATCAGTTCAATCTGAGCCGGTTCCAGCGACAGCGGCAGGTATTTTTTCTTGTAAAGGCCGATCCCGTGCTCGCCGGAGATAACGCCACCGCGGCTGGCGGCATCCCGGAACAACTCCTGCCTGGCCGCTTCCAGCCTGTCCTGGATTTTGTCCAGATCAAGCGGGACCATCTGTCTGTTTTCATACCTGGCTTTCATCAGATGGGAATGGACGTTGCCGTCGCCAGCGTGGCCGAAAACCGGCAGCCACAGGTCATACTTCCTGGCCACTTCCTGAATTTTCCTGACGTGCCCGGGAATCTCGGAACGGGGGACGCAGATGTCCAGTATGTCCACCGTCTCCTTCTTGATGGCTTCGTAAATTTCGGAACGGATTTTTAGCACCTCGGCCTGCTTGGCCGGAGTATCGGCCACGAAAACATCAAGGGCTCCGTTCTCCAGCACCACGTCGGCAATCCGGTCGGTCAGCCGGCTGAGGTCGTCTTCCGAAGGCGAATCGACGATGACCATCAGGTGAACTTCTCCCTGGTGAGTGGGCCAGTTAAGGTTCAGGTGGCGCTCACTCAGGCTGATGATGTCCAGCCCGACGAATTCTACGGCCATGGGCACGATGCCCCGCTCAAAAATCAGCGGCACATTGTCAATGGCCTGCTCGATGCTGTTAAAAGGAATGACCATCGTCCGCAGGTAAGTCGGCCGGCTCATCACCTGGATGATAGCCCGGGTTATGATCCCCAGAGTGCCTTCCGAGCCGATAAACAGGTTGACCAGGTTGTAACCGGTAGAATTCTTGATTAATTTGCCGCCCGGATGAATGACCCGACCGTCAGCCAGGACCACTTCCAGCCCGCGAATATAATTCCTGATGCTGCCGTACTTGACCGCCCGGCTGCCGCCGGCGTTGGTGGCAATCATGCCGCCGAACATAGCCCCTTCATCCCCGGGATGAGGCGGGAAATAAAAGCCTTCCCTTTCCACCGCCTGGATGAACTCACCCAGGGTTAGGCCGGCTTCAACCACTGCCAGCTGATTCTTGCGGTCGAGTTCCAGAAACCTGTTCATCCGCTGCATCGACAGGACCAGGCCACCTTGAACCGGGACACAGCCGCCGGCCAGACCTGTTCCCCCGCCCCGCGGGGTTACCGGAATTTTGTGCTCGCTGGCCAGCTTCAGGATAGCTGAAACTTCTTCGGTACTGCCCGGCCGAACCACCACTTCCGGAGCGCAGCCGGGCCACTGGCTCACGTATTCATCATAGATGTAGCCGCAGACTTCATCCCGGCAGCTGAGAACGTTATTTTCCCCGCAAATGGCTACCAGCTCTTTAATC
>DMVN01000115.1 GCA_003476685.1 Acidobacteriota bacterium
GGCTCTTGAATTCTTTCCTCAGGTAAATTCCCCTGTACTGAACGTCGGGTTCTTCACTCCGGCCGAGAAGGACGGTGGTGGGCCCGGTATAGGTCTCGGCTCCTTCCATGGTAATCCAGCTGGCCTTGAACTTGGAGGTGCCCATGAAGCCGGTGCCAAAAACGGCAATGTCGCTGTAAGGACTGACCTGGCCGGAGTTATTCCACCAGCGGACCCNNCCCGCCAGTAATAATTCTGACAGCTCAGGAATTCTTCGCCGCCGTAGGCGATGTGGGTGGAATCCTGGCTGCTGACCTTTCCGCTGTCCCAGTAATCACCCATTTCTTTTTCGCAGAATTCCCGCTCGGAAGCCACGATGATCTGGTAGGCGGTCTGACGGTCGCCGCGGAAGTCGCTTCTGATTTTCCAGAAAAAACGGGGCCTGGGTATCTCCAGAAGCTCCGGTTCCTTCAGGTATTCAACTCTCAGGTCAAACGGTGGAGGTAGCGACATGAAGCACTCCTGTTTTTTGGTTAAGGGGGCTGAGCCCGAAAGCGGCCGCCCTAAAACTTGCTGCCATCTCTTCTTTCCGTCTGTTTACATGGCCTGAGCCAGGAAATAATCCGGGACTTCCAGGCCGTAATCTTCCGGGTTGATTTCCTTGACAATCGTCCTCCGGAATTTTTTGGTCTGCGGGTCAACCTCGGTCAGGTCGACCACCTCGCCGTCAACCTTCTGGCCCTGGCTGTTGACGATTATCTTCACCCGGGGGCGCAGCAGAAACCTGGCTTCCTGGTTGTTTTCCACCACCAGCCCTATCTCTCCAGTATTCAGCAGCACCAGCGACCCGACCGGGAAAAGGCCCATCATCTGGACGAAGGTCTTGAGGATGACCGGGTTAAACTCGGTGCCGATGTTTTCCAGCATCAGGCTCAGGGCTTCGGCCCGGGTGAAGGTCTTCTTGCGGTAAACTCGCTTGGTGGTTATGGCATCGAAGAAATCGCAGACCTTGACGATCCGGCTGTAGAGATTGAGGTCATGCTTTATCCGGAACCGGGGGTAGCCGGTCAGGTCTTCCTTGATGTGATGCTCCATGGCCACGTGGATGGCACTGACCGGTAGCCGGCGGAAATCCCGCAGCTGGACCAGCTTTTCCGCTCCCTGGTGGGGGTGGAGCTCCATGATTTTCCTCTCGTCTTCGGTCAGCTGCCCCGGTTTGTTGAGAATCTCAAGCGGCGTCTCTATCTTGCCCAGGTCGTGGAAAAAAGCGGCCAGTCCCAGGTCGACCAGCTCAGCCCTGGACAGGCCCAGGCGGCGGCCCAGGGCCACGGCCAGCAGGCTGACGTTGACCGAATGGTTAAGGGTGTACTCGTCATGGTTCTTGATGGTGGTCAAGCCCAGCAGGAAGGATTCGTTATCGACCAGGTGGTTGAAGATGGACTGGATAAGACGGCGGGTGGTGTTGAGCTTGATTTGCTCGTTCTCTTTATTTCTCTCGGACACCTCCCGCAGGTGGAGGATGCTCAGGAAAAACAGGCGGGCAGCGCTTCTTTCTGGGCTGGGCAGCTTTTCCGAAGCCTCCAGCTTCTCCAGACGGACTTTTTCCATACCCTGCTGGGTCAGCTCGCTCACTATGTCCTCAAAAGGAGTACTGGAGGTTCTCTTCAGGCAGAGGATGTTGACTGCGGTCAGGAGTTCTTCCCGCGAGATGTCCGGTTCCAGCGACAGCAGCCCGATTTCCCTCTTGCGGAATTCTTCCAGCAGGAACTTAAAAATCGGGTAGTTAGCCAGGGAAAATTTCAGCCGGCTCTGGTTGAAGAAAATTGATTCCCGCTTGATCTTGAAATTTATCTCGGGACTGGCAGCCTTCAATTCCTGCAGGTTCTGGTAGAGCAGACCGGTCTGTTCCTGCAGCAGTTCGTTATTTTCGGCATAAAGTCTCAGTATCTTGAAGACTATGTAAAAACGGACCAGGAAGTTGATAGCCAGTTTCTGCAGCTGCGGGCCGCTGACTTTTTTTTCTTCCTCTTGATTCCTGTCTTCGGTCATCTGGAATTTTCCTCCGGTTGGGACGGTTGGCCCAGCGTCAACCTGACCAGAGCCTGACTGGCGGCCTGCCGCACCCGGGGGTTAAGGAATTTCTCTCCCCGGCGCAGCAGCTCCAGGGCTTCCGGGCTGCGGTTGGCTTCCAGGCCGGCCACGGCGCAGACCCGGAGTTCGGTGGCGGCCGGCAGGATGGATTTTTTCAGGTAGGTTTTCTTGAGGAAGTTAAAGGCTTCGGGGTTCCGGCTGCGGCCCAGAAATTCAAACAGGGCCTTCTTCTCCTCAAAAGGCTTGCGGCGGAAAGCCCTGGTGGTCGTATCCTTAACGAGCTGTTTCAGGCGGGAGAGGTCTCCCAGATATTTCAGGCTGCTGGTGGCTTTAAGCCGGACCTGCCCATCGCTGTCATTCATAAAGCCCAGGAGAATCTTGTTGGCCATTTCCTCCTGAAATGAGCTCAGGGCCTCGATGGCCAGAAGTTTCAGTTCCCGACGGCTCAGGGTCAGGAAGTTGCTGAACTGCGAAATAATCTTCTGGCCGGGAAGCTCTCTCATCAGCTCGATGACCTCAGCCGTTAGCTCCGGTTTCTGGTCGTCGATGAAGGCGGCAGCCGTGGCCGGGTTTTCCTGGAGTTTGCTCCGGATGAGCTGGCGCAGGCTGGCCCTGAACTCCGGGTTGTCTATTTTTTCGTAGAACTCAGCCAGGAAGGGCAGAGCCCTGTCTCCGAATTGCTTCACGTAGTCAAACAGGGCCAGGTAATTTAGCTCGGCTTTCTGGTCTACCAGTTTTCTGACTTCGTCCAGAATCTGCAGGCTGGAGGTGGCGGCGGCGAAAGACTCGAGCAGCGGTAGCTTTTCTGGCTGGTCCTGGTTGATCAGGGCTTTAAGGTCCTTGATTTTTTTGTCGAGCAGGATCGGTATTTCAAACCGGCCGGCCTTGATGCTTTCCTGATAAAAGGTCCGCAGGATTTCCAGATTAGCCCGGTATTGCTCCAGGTATTTTTCCAGGGCCAGGATTTCCATCATCAGGTTGACAAATTCTTCCTCGGGCAAGAGCTGGCGGTTTCGTTCGATCAGCTGGTTCAGGGTGTCCATTTCTGCCCGGTTGAGAGTCACTTTTTCCGGCAGGCTGCCGGGAGCTTTCTCCTGGCCAGGAATTTCTTCCGGCTTTCCTTCGCCCTCGGCGAAACTCAGCGTCTGCTGCCAGGTTTCCGGCAGGTCGGGAAATTCCTGGTCCTGGAACGACTCCAGAGCCTGTTTTTCCTCGGGACGCAGCTCGACCTGGCCGGAAAAAATCTTCTGCCGGTCGACTTTGATTTCCACCACCCTGTTGGCCAGTTCCTGGGGAATTATCTGCAGCCCTTTTTTATTCAGGCTTTCGGCCCTTTCTTCCAGGATGCGGTTTTCGATGAACTCTTCCGGTGCGTAGTACTGAACGTTGGCCAGGTCTTTTAACCACAGGGCATTGACCAGGTCCGACTCTTCAGCCGGCTTGGCCGTTTCGGTCCGGACCAATTCCAGGAATTCGCCGATTTCCTGCTCGTCCATCCCCTGATATAGAGCCAGGACCCGCAGACCGTCCTTGTAGAAAAAGAACGGCAGGCTCTTGCTGGAGATTTCATCCTGGTAAACCGGCTTGCCCTGGTAATAGAAAGCAAACTCTCCGACTTCCAGCTCCAGCTTCTGGAAACGGTCAAGGAAAGCTTTGAGCCTGGAGATGAAGTCCCGGCGGAAATGGATGGCCGAGGAATGATGAGCCGGAAAAATCTTCAGGGCCGAGATGGTGTTAGCCAGAGCCAGGACCAGCTCCCGGGCTTGCTGAAAAGCCTGAGCCTCGTCTTCCTGTTCCGAACGGGCCTGGTCTTTTATCCTTTCTTCTTCAGTCATGGTCCTCGGTCAGGCATAGTTTAATGCAGCTGCGAACGAATAGTCAAACCGCGGGCTGAGAACGAGCGGTCAGCGCTGGCTCAGAACCTGGTCTTCGTAATCCTTGATTTCAGGAAGCCACAGGTTTTCAGGCGGAGTGTTGTGGTTCAGACAGTAATAATTCCAGACTGCTCCCAGGGGCAGGTCCCTGGCCACCTGCCGCCAGGCCAGCTTGGCCAGGCTGTCGCCGGCCAGCTCGGCCTGCTTGATTCTATCCCAGGGAAGAAGCAGGGCCCGCAGCAGGCTGCGCAGGGTGGACCTGGCTCCCAGCACCCAGGCCCCCACCCGGTTCATTGAGGCGTCGAAATAATCCAGCGCCAGGTGGATTTTCTCAGGAAAAGGGGAGTTGACAATTTCTTCAGCCAGGGTGTCCAGGTCGTCGTTGCCGATTACCACGTGGTCGCTGTCCCAGTGCAGGCCCCGGCTGATATGGAGCAGCAGTTCGCTGCTGACCTGGAGGATGGCCGAAAGTTTGTCGGCTACCGATTCGGTCGGGTGGAAGTGGCCCAGGTCCAGGCAGACCATTTTGCCCTTTTTCAGGGCATAGGCCAGGTAAAATTCGTGGGAGCCGACCACAAAAGCTTCGCTGCCCAGGCCGAAGAGTTTGCTTTCCAGGGCATCCTTGAGCAAGGTCTGGCTGAACTCCAGCTCGAAAATCTCTTCCAGCGAATCGTAAAGAATCTGCCGGTATAGCCAGCGGTCGGAGGGAATATCTTTCAGGCCGTCCGGAATCCAGAGGTTATGCAGGGAGTAGGACTTGAGCTCCCGGCCGAAGAAGGCGGCGATTTTGCGGCAGCACTTGACATGTTCTACCCAGAACTTCCTGATTTCTTTTCGCGGGTGACTCAGAGTCAGGCCCGAGGCGGCCTTGGGATGGCCGAAACAGGTGGCATTGAAGTCCAGCTTGATATTCAGGTACTTGGCCCATTCCAGCCAGCCCCGGAAGTGGGAGGGTTCGTACTCGTTTCTTTCGACCGGCGAATTGAATTCTCCGTAGATAGAATGGAGGTTGACCCGGTGGCGGCCCGGAATCAAGGACAGAGCCTTCTCCAGGTCCTGCCGGAGTTCGGTGGCGTTTCTGGCCCGGCCGGGGTAGTGGCCTGTTACCTGCAGGCCTGAGCCCCCGAAGCTGATTTCCTGCCACTCGAAGCCCTGGACGTCATCCCCCTGCCAGCAGTGAATTGAAAGCTGGAAATTCTGGAGCTGGGCCAGCGCTTTTTCAGTGTCTATGCCCAGGTCGGCATATCTTTCCCGGGCTTCACGGTAACGTTTGTCCACCAGAGTCAGGTCCATTACCAACCCTCCTGAATGAAGATTTTTTATAATTTTAAGGTTCCGGTGTCAAGCCCGGACGCAGACAGGCGAGACCCGTTTTATTATTTTCCAATAATCCGAAGAAAATCCCGGTAAGGCTCGGACCAGGTTTCCGGCTCCACGGGAGTGAATTCTTTTATCTCAAACGACTGCCGCACTACCTCTCTTATCTCCTGGCTGCTCCCCAGCAGACCGGCGGCCAGGGCCTGCACCAGGATATTACCGGCTGAAGTGGCTTCATCCGGCCCGGCCAGCACTCTCAAACCGGTGGCTTCGGCCGTGAACTGGTTCAGGAGCTGGTTGCGCGAGCCACCTCCTATTATGTGAATGGTGCTGAAGCGGCGGCCGGTCAGCCGGCTGAGTTCCTCCACCACCAGGCGGTACTTGAAAGCCAGGCTCTCCAGGATGGCCCGGACGGTGGTCCCGGAATCAGCCGGTTCTTTCTGCCCGGTCCGGCGGGCATAGTTGTTGATGGCTTCGACCATGTTTTCCGGATGTAGAAAATCAGGAGCGTCGGGGTCCAGAAAAAGCTGGAAAGGCCGGGCCCGGGCTGCCAGGTCCACCAGTTGTTCATAACTCAGCTCTCCGCTTCTCGACCAGACCCGGCGGCACTGCTGCAACGGCCAGAGCCCGGTGACATTTTTCAGGAAGCGGATGGTCCGCCCCAGGCCGCTTTCGTTGGTGAAGTTGGCGGCAAAAGACTCCGGGGTGACCACGGGTTCAGGCAGTTCCACCCCGACCAGTGACCAGGTGCCGGAACTGATGTAAAGCCAGTCCTGCCCTTCACCCGGGGCGGCGGCTACGGCCGAGGCGGTATCATGGCTGGCCACCTGGATGACCTCAATTTCCGGCAGGCCATCGTCCAGCAGCCAGCCGGAAATCCGACCCAGCCTGGTTCCGGGCTGATTAATTTCCGGCAGGATGGCAGCATCCAGGCCCATCCTGTCCAGAAGTTCGGGTAACCACTTCCGGCTGAAGGGCGAAAGAAGCTGGGATGTGGAGGCGATGGTCAATTCGGTGGCCTGCTTTCCGGTCAAAAGATAATTGATGATATCGGGTGTAAACAGCAGGCGCCGGGCTGAGCGGACCAGTTCCGGGTTTTCGGCCAGCAGCGAGTAAAGCTGAAACAGGGAGTTAAACGGGAGGAACTGGATTCCGGTCAGCCCGTAGAGTTCTTCCCGGGAATAATTACGGAAATACCGTTCCATGGCTTCAGGAAATGAGCGGTGCCGGTAACAATAGGGAAGAGCCAGCAGGTTGCCCCGGCCATCGAGCAGGCCGAAGTCCACTCCCCAGGTGTCAACTCCCAGGCTGGTAATTTCCAGGCTGTTTTTACGGCAGTCCTGGAGCACTTTCCTGATTTCTTCAAACAGGTAGTAGATATTCCAGTGGAGGTGGTTATCAAGGTAGAGAGTCCTGTTGGGGAAGCGGTGCAGTTCTCGCAATTCCAGTCGGCCGTCTTCCAGCTGGCCCAGCATCGCCCGGCCGCTTTCAGCCCCCAGGTCAAAAGCCACAAATTGGTGACGTTTCATCATGGCTGCCTTCCAACTTTTTTATATTGTAATTCTATCCACATTGCCGATAAATAATCCAGAGCCAGAAAATTCTTTTTTGTTTTAGCCGCAGAAGTCTGATAACTGGACAAAACGCTGGCCAACTTATCGGGTTGCGCCGGTTCTAACGATTAGACCTCAGCCCCGACCATCTTTCTCCGCTGGAGCTATCTTCGGGCGGGCCATGTCTTAATTACCAATATTTTTATTCTGGTGGACCTTTCTCAGTTGAGAATAATCTGGCCTGAAATTGGCCGGGGCTTTTGCAACCCCGGCTGCAATCGTCTATATTAAAGAGCGGAAAAAGAGAGTTTCAGATGAGAATCATCAACGATGCTATAACCGTAGCCACCCGTGGCCACAACGACCTCAAGGATATTACGCCCCAGGTGCAGCAGAAACTTCAGGCCAGCGGCCTGCAGTCCGGACAGGTCCTGGTTTTTGTCCAGGGCTCGACCGCCGGGGTAACCACCATTGAATACGAACCAGGACTGGTCAAGGACCTGTCAGAGCTGCTGGAGAAGCTGGTGCCCAGCAGCCGCAGCTATCATCACGACCAACGCTGGGGCGATGCCAACGGCTTTTCCCACCTGCGGGCGGCCCTCATCGGACCGGCCCTGCAGGTGCCCTTTGCCGAAGGCCGGTTGCAACTGGGCGTCTGGCAGCAGATTGTCCTGGTGGATTTTGATAACCGTCCCCGGACCAGGAATGTTTACCTGCAGTTCCTGGGAGAATAAAAGCTGGCGGCGGGCTGGCCCGGTGGCTTAAAATGGAGCAGGGTGATGATGACCGGGCCTGGAGTATAATTAAAAAGAAGCCCGGAAGCGAAGAGTGAACAATGGACATAGATGACCTCAGGGAATCGTTGAGAAAAAAAGCTAAGGGCCAGTCCCAGGACAAGGTCAAGGAACTCTGGCAGAATATCAATTCCCAGAAAAACCTGACCACCAGGGAAAAACTGGAACGGCTGCTGGAAATTTCCAGAAAACAGAAGACTGAAAAAAAAGACCGGCCGCAGCCGGCCTCGCCCGGGCCGTCCCGCGGCCCAGGCCAGCGGCCCTTCCTGGTAGTGGAAAACAGCTATAAACTGGATGCCCGCTACGGCCAGATTCCCCTGTCGGTCGGGCTGGATATTCCCGGTCCGGTGCTGGCCGTCCTGGCCCGGGATGAACAGTTTGAGAGACTGTCGCTGGCCGGAGCGGTGCTGCTCGACCTGGAGACCACCGG
>DMVN01000205.1 GCA_003476685.1 Acidobacteriota bacterium
AGAAGAAGTAGTCTCAAGAAATCCTTTTTAGTGTATAATAAAATTAAATAAGAGAGGGGCGGCTTTGAGAAGGCGCAATTTTCTTAATTTAATTGGAGCCCTGGGGGTTGTGCTCCGGGCTCGGTTAGGATTTTCAGGACAGGCCAGTCAAGGAGGGAACAACATGACTTATCAGGCCAAAGACTACTCCGGGTTGCTGGGCATGCCGGGTTTCAGCGAAACCCTGCTCAAAAACCATTTCACCCTTTATCAGGGTTATGTCAACAACACCAACAAGGTGCTGGAGCTATTAGCCCAGATGGTAAAGGACGGAAAAACCGGGACGCCGGAATTTGCCGAGCTGAAACGTCGGCTGGGCTGGGAATGGAATGGCATGAGGCTTCATGAGTATTATTTCGAGAATCTCGGCGGCAAGGAAGCCCTGCCTCCCGCCAGCAAGCTTTACCAGAAGCTGGTTGACAACTTCGGCAGTTACGAACTGTGGGAAAAGGAATTCAGGGCAATCGGAGCCATGCGCGGCATCGGCTGGGTCGGACTTTATCAGGACCGGCACAGCGGCCGTCTCTTAAATTTCTGGGTCAACGAACACGATGTCGGGCACCCGGCTGGCTGTGAGTTGCTGCTCATCATGGATGTCTTTGAGCATGCCTTCATCACCGATTACGGGCTGAAGCGAGCCGATTATATTGACGCCTTTTTCAAGAACCTCAACTGGAAAGCAGTGGAGAGCCGCCTGAAGTAAGAGTTTCTCCGGGGATCGCCGGAAAAAATCTGGGATCGTTATTACCCATAGAATAGCCTGCCCGACCACTATTTGCCTTTGCCTCATTTTCTCTATAGTATTAATCAGCGACTGAATTCAGGCCGGGCAGCGCCTCCGCCTGGAATTTGGCTTTACCTAAAGCTGCCCCCGGCCAGGGAGGGTTAGAAATGAATCCCAAGAGCCTGTTCAGGAATATCAAGCGGCAGATTTTCCGTGGCTTCCTGGCCCTGATTCCCGTTTATCTCAGCTATCTGGTCATTAAATTCCTGTACCTAAACGTTGACCAGAAATTTGCCGCCCTGATCGAAAACTATATCGGTTTCCGGGTTCCCGGGCTGGGCTTGGTGCTCATCCTGGTGCTGCTCTACCTACTGGGCTGGCTGGCTTCCAACTGGGCCGGGAGACGGCTGCTGGGCCTGGTGGAGAAGGTGATGGAGAAAATCCCGCTGATAAAAACGGTCTACAGCCTGGGCAAGCAGCTGGGTCTGGCCCTGGCCCTGCCGGAAAAGCAGGTCTTCCAGCAGGTAGCCCTGGTGGAGCAGTTCCGGCCCGGGCTGTGGTCGATAGGCTTTGTTACCGGGCGCATCAGGGATAAAAAGACCGGGGAGAGCCTGGTCAAGCTGTTCATTCCCACCGCACCTAACGTGACCACCGGTTTTACGGTTATCATCAGGGAAAGCGAAATCAGGTTGCTACCCTGGTCGGTCCAGGAAGCCATGAAGATGATCCTGTCCGGCGGCATTGTCGGGGCTGAAGAACTCGATTATACGCTGCCTGGAGAAAAAGCAAACGGATAATAGTTCTTTCCAAACCCAACTTTTATCAATATAATTCGTATAAATAAAATAAACCTGAAAGGAGGTCCGGATGGCCCCAGTTCTGGAAGTAGAAGAACTCAAAAAGAAATACGGCAGCCTGGAAGCCCTCAAGGGCATAAGTTTCAAGGTGGAAGAGGGCGAAATTTTTGGCCTGATCGGCCCCAACGGCGCCGGCAAGACCACCACCCTGAGAATCATTTCCACCCTGCTGACGCCCAGCGACGGGCGGGTGACTTTTCTGGGTTTTGACCTGAAGAAAAACCCGGAAAAGTTCCGGGAAAAAATAAGCTACCTGCCCGAAGAGGCCGGGGCTTACCGTAACATGAAGGGGATTGATTACCTGAATTTTATGGCCAGGTTCTACGCTTCCAATGAATCCGAAGCCCGACTGTTTGTGGAGCGAGCTATAGGAATCTCCGGCCTGGGCGAAAGGCTCAAGGATAAGGCCGGCACCTACAGCAAGGGCATGACCCGGAAGCTGCTGCTGGCCCGGGCCCTGATGACCAAGCCGGCCCTGGCTATCCTGGATGAGCCCACTTCCGGCCTGGATGTCATCAATTCCCTGGAAGTCAGGGAGATGATAAAAGGTTTCACTAAAGAAGGAGTGTCAGTCTTGCTCTCATCGCACAACATGCTGGAAGTGGAATTCCTGTCGGACCGGGTGGCCCTGATCGACCGGGGCGTTATCCTTGATTCTGGCACGCCGCGGGCCTTGAAAGAAAAATACCAGGCCGACAACCTGGAAATCGTTTTCAGGAGAGCCGTCCAATGAAGAACTTCAGCCATCTTCTGATAAAGGAAATAAAAGAACTGCTGAACAAGCAGCTCATCATCTCGCTGGTGTTTATCCTGCTCATCTTCAACTTCATCGGCAACATCACCCGGACTGAGATGAAAAAGGCTATGGCCAAGCAGAAAATTGCCGTGCTGGACCTGGACCGGTCAGAAATTTCCAGAAACATCATCGGCGCCCTGAACCTGGCCCGGTTCATCATCGAGGAAAAAACCGGGGACAAGGAAAAAGTGGTGGCAGAAGTCCGGAACAGCAACCTGGACCTGCTGGTGGTCATCCCGGCCGGCTTCGGCCAGCTGGCCAGCAGTTTTCAGCCGGCCGAAGTGGAAACCTATTCTTTCCTCAAAGGCATATCCATCTCCGGCCGCACCAAGAGCGAGATGGTCAAGGCCTTGCTTACTTCCACTAATGAATACCTGTCGAATGAATTCCTGAAAAAGAAAATACCAGACCTTGACCCAACCTTATTGAAAGCGCCCATCAAGAGCCGGGAATTCGTAGTGGTCAGGGATAAACAGGCTGAGGGTTCTACTGGCCTGGTCATCGGCGCTCTGACTGCTCAGAACTTCATCCTGCCCATCATTCTGCTTTACATAGTTATCTGGTCAACCCAGATGGTCATCACCGCCATTGCCATGGAAAAGCAGAACAAAACCCTGGAGACCCTGCTCACTGTTCCCATTTCCCGCGGTTCCATCGTGGCCGCTAAAATGCTGTCTTCTGGCCTGGTGGGCTTGTTGGTAGCAGGCATCTATATGCTGGGTTTTCGGAATTTCTTTAGTTTTTCGAATGAAGACATATCCAGTGCCCTGGGCGGGGCCACCCCGATCTTGAAGCAGCTGGGCCTGACCATCAGTACCCAGGGCTACGTGCTTTTCGGGATGTCACTCTTCCTGACCATCCTCTGCGCTCTGGCTCTGGCCACCGTCCTGGGAGTGCTGGCCGAAGATTACCGGACGGCCCAGAGCCTGTCCATGCCCATCGTGTTCATCGTGATGGTTCCTTATTTCATCAGCCTGTTTGCCGACCTCTACACCATGTCCCTGCCGGCTAAAATCCTGGTCCTGGCCATTCCTTTCTCTCATCCCTTCTTCGCCATGCAGAACATCATGTTCGGCCACCTGAACCTGCTGTGGTTCGGCATCGTCTACAATTTCCTGTTCGTGGTCATCATGCTCTGGTGGACAGCCAGGATCTTCTCCACCGACCGGGTGCTGACCATGAAGCTCAAGTGGCGTAAGAAAAAAGTTGTGCTGTGAAGCTGATATATGAACAGCCGTTCATATATTTAAGGCCCGCTTGTTAGCGGGGCCAGCCGACAGCCAGCAGGTAAACGGCTGATTCCCTGGCCGGGTTAACCCCCAGCAGGGCGTTGATTTCGTCATCAAAAAAGGCGGCCACCGGACAGGAGCCGAGCCCCAGGGAAACCGCGGCCAGGGCGGCGTTCTGGGCGATGTGGCCGGCATCCAGGTAGAGGTAGCGAAAGCCCCGGGCGCCGTATTTCCAGGTGGTTCTTTCAAAAACGGCGGTCAGCACCAGGACCAGGCTGGCTTCAGCCAGGAAATCCTGATTGAGAGCGGCGTCGGCCAGCAGCTGACTGAAATCGCCCTCGTACCGCATCCGGAGAGCCTGGGCTGCGGGCAGAAAATGGTAAAGGCCCGGGTTAAGCGTTTCCACGGCCTGGGCACAGACGTAAATGTCGATGGGGTACAGGGCTCCGGCCGAGGGCGCGGTTCGCAGGCTGAAATCCCCGGCCTTCAGGGTAATTCCCTGGGCCGCCCATAAAATCTGCGACAGGGCGGCCAGTGAAACCGGTTTTTTCCGGAATTCCCTGACGCTTCTCCGGCTGTTGATGGCCTTGAATAATGGCCAGCCGTCTTCCCGGTCTGGTGGCGGCAGAGGCCAGGATTTATCTACCAGCTTTTCTTTGAGCTTTTCCCTTTTCTGCTGACCTTCAACAGCACCCGGGGAGTATGGCTCCCGCTGGTACTTAGTTTCCATCTGGAATTGATGCCCGATACCCTCTTTCATAATCCTGCTCCTTGAGGCAATTTATTTATTATCAGTTAAATATAATTATACCGGTCAAGTTCGCAGCCTGTCACAAGAAATTTTCCCTTATTTATTTTGTCGCCCGGTTCTGAGAAAATAAGAAAAGGAGAGGAAAATGACAGCTTTAATCATGAAAATGGGCAGGCGAAAAAGGATTGCCCTGGTGGCCCATGACAACAAAAAAGCCGACCTGCTGGACTGGGCCAGGTTCAACCGGGGACTCCTGGAGAAACACGAACTCTGGGCCACCGGCACCACCGGGTTGCTGCTTAAAAAAGAACTGGGCCTCGAGGTCAACGTCCTGCAGAGCGGGCCGCTCGGCGGCGACCAGCAGGTTGGAGCCAGGATTGCCGAGGGACAGATTGATTTCCTGATATTTTTCTGGGACCCCCTGGAAGCCCAGCCCCACGACCCGGATGTCAAGGCCCTGCTGAGAATCGCTGTCGTCTGGAACATTCCCGTGGCCTGCGACCGGGCCTCGGCCGATTTTATAATTTCTTCTCCGCTGATGATGGAAGAATACTCCAGGCAGGTGCCCGATTATTCCGATTACCGTTCCCGTCGGCTCAAGCTGGAATGAGACCCGCCCAGGATTTCTTTGAGGTATAGACCGGTCAGGGAAGCGGGGCTAGCAGCTACCTGTTCAGGGGTCCCTTCAGCCACCAGGTAACCGCCGCGGTCTCCCCCTTCCGGGCCCAGGTCGATGATGTAATCGGCGCATTTAATTAATTCCAGGTTGTGCTCTATCACCACCAGACTGTGTCCCTGCTCTACCAGTTTCTGGAAACAGTTCAGCAGGATCTTGACATCATCCAGGTGCAGCCCGATGGTCGGCTCGTCAAACAGATAAAGAATCTTCTTATTTTTCTCGTGCACCAGGTGGTAGGCCAGCTTGATGCGCTGCAGCTCCCCGCCCGACAGGGTGGTGGTCGGCTGACCCAGCCGCAGATAACCCAGGCCGACTTCGGCCAGGGGCTGCAGCCGGTGAACGATGTCCCGCTGGTCGGCGAAGAAGCTCAGGGCCTGGTTGACACTCAGCTGCAGGACTTCGTGGATATTCTTGCCGCGGTACTTGATTTCCAGGATGTCGGGCTGGTAACGGCGGCCGCCGCAGGTCTCGCAGGTCAGCACCACATCGCTCAAGAACTGCATTTCCACTTCCTGGAAACCGGCTCCCTTGCAATCCGGGCACTGACCGCGGGCCGTGTTGAAGGAGAAATGCCCGGCCTGGTAGCCCTGGGCTCGGGCCTCGCGGCTCGAGGCAAACAGCTCCCGGATGCCATCCAGGGCCTTGGTGTAAGTGGCCGGGATGGAGCGCGGAGAAGTGCTCAGCGGGGACTGGTCAACCCTGACCACCTTGTTAATCCGGCTGGCTCCAACTATCCGGTCGAAGCCGTTGGTGCTCTGGCCGGTTAATCCTTTATAGATGACTTCATCCAGCAGGGTGCTCTTGCCCGAGCCGGAAACGCCAGTAACACAGACAAAAAGTCCCAGGGGTATTTTCAGGTTGAGGTTCTTCAGGTTGTGTTTACGGGCGCCGTAAATTTCCAGAAATTCTTGCGGTTGACGCCGCTGCCGCGGCCGCGGAATGGAAATTTCCTGGCGCAGGTACCGGGCGGTGAGCGTCTGCCCTTGCTTCAGGAAAGTCTTCATCTCACCGGCAAAAAGCACCTGGCCGCCGTATTCTCCTGCGCCCGGGCCCAGGTCCACCAGGTAGTCGGCTTCCCTGATGATTTCAGGGTCATGCTCCACCACCAGCACCGTGTTACCCATATCCTGCAGACGTCTCAGTATCCGCACCAGGCGTCGGTTGTCGCGGGGATGAAGCCCGATGGAGGGTTCGTCCAGCACGAACAGCGTTCCCACCAGGGAGGCGCTCAGGGCCGCGGCCAGGTTAATCCGCTGGGCCTCGCCGCCGCTCAGGGTGAAGGTCATGCGGTCGAGGGCGATGTAGTCGAGGCCGACCTCCATGAGGAAGCGCAGGCGGCCGCGGATCTCCTGGACGAGCTTGTCGGCGACCTGGCGGTCGAAGGCCCCGAGATCGAGCGAGGCGAAGAAGGCGGAGGCCTCGCCGACGGTCATGCGGACGATCTCGCCGATGTTGAGGCCTTTGACCCGGACGCTCAGGGCCCGGGCGTTGAGCCGGGTTTTGCCGCAGGCCGGGCAGGCGATGTATTTCCGGTAGCGGCTGAGGAGGACCCGGACCTGGACCTTGTACTTCTTGGCCTGCAGCCAGTCGAAGAAGCCCTTGACGCCGTAGTACCCGTCGCCGCCTTCGAACACGAAGCGCTGCTGCTCCGGCCGGAGGTCGCGGAAGGGGACGTTCGTCGGGATCTTCCGCCGGCGGGCTTCGGCCAGGAGCTCCTTCTGCATGCCCTTGGACAGCGGCTTCGTCCAGGGCTCGACCGCCCCCTGTTCCAGGCTTTTAATCCTGTCGGGAATGACCTTGTCCTCGTCGACGACGGCCAGGTCCCCGAAGCCGTGGCACTCGGGGCAGGCGCCGTGGGGCAGGTTGAAGGAGAAGAGATTGGGATAGGGGTCCTCGGCCGGGAGCCGGCAGGCCTTGCACTCAAGCTTCTCGGAGAACCGGTACTCGCGGCCCGCTTCGGTCCGGACGAGGACCCGGCCTTCCCCTCGCTTGAGGCCCATCTCGAGCGAGTCGGCCAGGCGCTCCCGTTCGTCGACGCCGAGGGTGATGCGGTCGACGAGGACGTCGATCGGTCCGCCGGACTTCGCGGCGGCGTCCAGGTCGACGACCGCCCCGCCAGCGACGGCCCGGGTGAAACCGTCCTTCTTGAGCGAGGCCGGGCTCTTATCCCCCGGCCAGGAGAAGGCGACGAAGGCGTGCGTCCCCGCGGGCTCCCCGGAGAGGTCCGCGATCATGCCGTCGACCGTGTCGCGGCGGACGGGGCGGCCGCACTGGAGGCAGTGGACGGTGCCGATCCGGGCGAACAGGACCCTGAGGAAGTCGAAGATCTCGGTGACCGTGGCCACCGTCGAACGCGGGTTCTTGGCCGCGCCCTTCTGCTGGATGGCGATCGCCGGCGGGATGCCCTCGATCGCCTCGGCGTCGGGCTTGTCCATCCGTTCGAGGAACTGGCGCGCGTAGGCGGAGAGCGACTCGATGTAGCGGCGCTGGCCTTCGGCGTAGAGCGTGTCGAATGCGAGGGAGGACTTGCCCGAGCCGCTGACGCCGGTGACGACGATGAGATTGAAGAGCGGCAGATCGAGGTCGATCCCCTTCAGGTTGTTGACGCGGACACCGCGCAGGATGATGGTCTCTGTCGTCGCCATGGGCTCTTCCGAATCAGCCATTATAACATGCCTTTTGGTATAATGGGCGGCTCGGAGAGAGCCCATGTCGGTCGTTTTTGTACTGGGGATCGCGGTGGCGCTGGCGATGGACTGTTTCGCCGTCACGCTGGGCCTGGCCTGCGGCGAGAAAGGCCTGGCGATGAAGAGGGCCGTCCGCATGGGCGCCGTGTTCGGCGGTTTCCAGGCCGCGATGCCCGTCATCGGCTGGTTCGCCGGCGACCGGATGCTCGGGCTCATCGGGAGCTTCGATCACTGGATCGCCTTCGGGTTGCTGGCCGCGATCGGCGGCCGGATGATCTACGAATCCGTCGGGATGAGCGACGAAGAGAAGGCCTGCCGGCCGGACCAGACCCGGGGCAAACGGCTCCTCGTCCTCGCGCTGGCCACGAGCGTCGACGCCCTGGCCGTGGGGCTCAGCCTCGGGGTCGTCCGCACCGGGATCCTCGTCCCGGCGGCCGTCATCGGCGTGACGAGCTTCCTCATGACGATCGTCGGGGCCAAGCTCGGTCCCGTGGTCGGCCGCGTCGTCGGCAAGCGCGCCGAGCTCGTCGGCGGGCTCATCCTGATCGGGATCGGCGTGAAGGTCCTGGTCGAGCACCTCACCGCCTGAGACCTCCGGGTTCAAGGCGCTTATCCCCGAACGGGTCCTGTCAGGTGGCGTTCCCGTCCGGCTTCGGCTCCACCCATCCCCCCGCGGGGAACCCCTTCCGCCTCCAGGCGGACGGGNNACCAGGTCTTCGCAGACGCCAATTTATCCCGAGAAATGCGAGGACCTGGTCCTTGCTTTCCTTAAAAGGGGAAGATGACGAAAACGGCCAGGTCCCACAGCGTGTGGCTGATGACGTTGAGGACGGGGGAGCGGAAGCGCAAATAGAGCCAGCCCCAGAAGAGGCCGCAGACGGCCGCGGCGAGGACGAGCATGACGTTCCCGCTGGCCAGATGGACGGCGGTGTAGAGCAGGGCGGTCAGAGCGAAACCCAGAACAGGGCTGGTCGTCCCCCCCGTTCGCTCCTGGAAGAAGCCCCGCCAGAAAAGCTCTTCGCCGGGCCCGATGACCAGGCCGATGAGGAGCGCGATGCGCAGGACG
>DMVN01000248.1 GCA_003476685.1 Acidobacteriota bacterium
TGGTCTCTTGGCGAGCGGCCTTCCGGACAGCGGCCCGGATAACAGCAGGCGATTGGAGGAGACCATCCAGCTTTCTGCCCGGTACCAGGAAAAAAACGGGCCGGTCTGGCTGGCTTCAGGAGAGGTTGAACTGAGGTTTGGTTCTTTGACCCTGCTGGCCGACCGGCTGCAGGTTAACTCGGAAACCTATGAAGTGGTGGCTGAGGGCCAGGTAACTCTGCAACTCCCCGCAGAGGTAATAACCTGTGAGAATTTATTTTACAACCTGAAAACCGGTGAGGGCCGGCTGGAAGGCGTCCGGGCCATCTCCAGGCCGGGGTTGCTGTTCGGAGCCGAAACCATCGAAAAACGAGCGGCTGACCTTTACCAGCTGGAAAAAGCCTGGTTTACCACCTGCACCCAGCCTGTTCCCCGCTGGTGCTTCTCTTTTGCCCGGGCCAACCTGAAGCCAGAAGATTATGTGAGTCTGCAGCGGGCCGTGTTCAGGATTAAAAATCTGCCAATCCTTTACCTTCCTTACCTGCGCTACCCGCTTAAAGACCGGGCTACCGGGTTTCTCTTCCCCCGTCTGGGGTTTAACCGGATTAAGGGTCTGAGCCTCAGCCAGAGCTTTTACTGGGCTCTGGCCCCCAACCTGGATGCTACCATCAGCGCCGACTTCTATTCAAAAAAGGGCACCGGCCTCGGGCTGGAATACCGTTACCTACTCCCCGCCGGAACCAGAGGGGAAGCCAGCGCCTATCTCTTTTTCTTCCGCCGGGAAGAGGGAGGCGAGCGTCCCCGGCCGGCTTACATCCTGCGCCTGAATCACCGGCAAACCCTGCCAGCTGGTTTCCAGCTGACCGGCCAGACTGATTATTCCAGTTCTTTCAATTTCCTCAGAGAATTTGATAACAATTTCACCACGGCCACGGTCAACAACCGCTCCTACCAGCTCAGCCTTAACAGGAACTGGTCCTATTTCAACTTCAACCTGCGGACCTCCAGGTTTGAGAGCTATTTTCCCCAGACCGGCCAGAGCGTCTCCACCGCTTACCTGCCCCAGGCCAGCTTTAACCTGCTCAAATACCGCCTGCAGCCGTTCCTGTATCTATCCTTTGAATCAGGGCTCAACAACTGGAGATACAGCTGGAAAACCGAGCTATCAGACCAGTCCTACAACCTGGGCCAGGCCTATTTCCGGCCGGTGTTGAGCTGCCCGCTGCTGCCGGCCGACTGGCTTAACCTGAACCTCAGCGCCGGAGGCAATTTCACCTATTACTTTCAGAGTTATGAACCCGGAACCGCGGTGCGCAGCTCGCAACCTCTGCTGACTTCCCAGGCCCGGCTGGGACTGCAATTGGAAGGACCGGTTCTTTATCGCGTCTATTTCAGCCGGGGACAACCTTACTTGAAGCACCTGGTGGTCCCTTTCTTATCCTTTTCCTACGACACTCCCTTATCCGGGGCCACCCTGGACCGGATAATCTCACCCTTCGGAATTTTCAGGAATAACGACCTCAAGTTCGGGCTGGTGCAGCACTGGCTCAGAAGAACAGAAGGTTCACCGCGGGAAATCCTGACCCTTGGCCTGGCCGAAACCGTATTCTTCGACCCTGAACACAGTCCGACCAGGTATTATTACCCTCAGGACCCGGGGCGCCATTTTTCTCCCGTCAATGCCTATCTCAGGTATTACCCCGGCGGACGCTTCAGCCTGGACCTATCGGCTGATTTCAACCCCTACGAAAAAAATTTTTTAAGTTCCAGGCTGACGGCCAACCTGGGTCAACCCGATGATTCTTTTTTCTTCAGGCTTAACTGGTCCCGGAATTATCAGCCTCTCAGCCCGGACAGCATTTTTCGCAGCCATCAGGCCGGGCTGCAGGCCGGCTGGCGCTGGCCCGAACGTCTGGACCTGAAAGCCCAGGTCGAATTTGACCTGCAGAACAAAAAAGTTCTGTACACCGCTCTGGCCGGTCTGTATCATTATCAATGTCTGGATTTTAGTTTTGATATCCGGGTTTTCTATTACCGCAGCCAGCCTGAAGTTCAGTTCAGATTCTCTGTGGGATTGGGCAACATCAGCCGTTCCTCTGACCTGCTGGGAGCTCTCGGTTTTTAAGCCAGGCTGTGCTTAATTCCGCACCGGGAGCCAAGTTCCGGTCCAGGCGACCAGGCCAGGGGGAAAATTCAATGCCTTCTTTATAACCTGATATCTCGTCCATAAGATAAGAGAGTTGATTTATTAAACATGAAACCATACCAGCTTTAATAATTTCAGCCCGACTTAGTATTGACACTTCCAGGCAAAGCCACTATAAGATATAGTTTGAGAAGAGGATTAACCATGAGGATTTTGATCACCGGCATCAGTGGATTTATCGGCAGCCACCTGGCTGATTACCTGTCCCAGAACTTGCAGCAGGTAGAGATCTGCGGCCTGGTCAGGCCCAGAAGTTCGCTGGAGAACCTGGCTAAGATCGCCGACCGCCTCAGGCTGCTGGAAGGCGATCTCCGGGACCAGAGCTCACTCCTCAACGTCCTGGCCACCACCCGGCCCGACCGGATCTTTCACCTGGCCGGACAGGCGGCGGCCCACTCTTCCTATAACCTGCCCTCAGATACCCTCTTCACCAATGTTCTGGGCACGGTCCATCTACTGGAAGGCCTGAAAGAGCTGCAATTGAAGCCGGTGGTAGTCCTGGCTTCATCGGCCGAAGCCTAAGGCCTGACTTATTCTGACGAGTTGCCGATCAAAGAAACGGCCAGTCTGCGCCCGCTGAGTCCCTTCGGTGTCAGCCAGGCGGCCCAGGACTTGCTGGGGTTTCAATATTACAAAACCTACGGTCTGAAAATTATCAGGGCTCGGGTATTCAGTGTTCTCGGACCCCGCCAGCCCGTTTACTATCCTCTGTCCAGCCTGGCCCGCCAGATTGCTGAAATCGAAAAAAAGAAAGGGAATCCGGTGCTGCGCCCGGGCAACCTGGAAAGCAAGAAAGATTACACTGACGTCCGGGACCTGGTCAGGGCCCTGTGGCTGATTTCCGAAAAGAGCGAACCCGGAGAGGCCTACAACCTGGGCTCGGGGCAGGCCTGGTCGGGCCACGAAATGTTAAAACTGATGCTGGGAATGACCCGGGCCAAGATGGTGATTGAGACGGACGAGACCAAGACCGTTTTTCCGGAGCCACCCATCCTTCTGGCTGATATTTCCCGGCTGTCGCGGCTGACCGGCTGGAAACCCCAGATTCACCTGAAACAATCTCTCCTGGACCTTCTCAATTACTGGCGGGAAAAAGTCTGAGGCGACGGCGGTCAGTTAGCGGCCGGTCTTGATGTTAAGCTCCAGCTGGCTCTCCTGAACCAGCTTCCGTTCTTCCTCGATGGCTTTCAGGACATCCTGGGTC
>DMVN01000018.1 GCA_003476685.1 Acidobacteriota bacterium
GAAGAAATCTCCACCAGGCCGGCCACGCCAGAAGTTTCCGGACTCATGGGGCACGAAGCCCTGGTAGAAGGAGAGGTGGTGAGTTCAGAGAATGGGCTCCTGGAAATAGTAGCCCACAGGCAAAAGATATTTGCCTTTGGCCAGCACCAGCCTGGCGAAAAAGTGGTCCTGACTTTCAGGCCGGAAGAAGTAATTCTGGCCCGGCAGCAACCGGCCACCAGTGTCAGGAACTGGTTCCTGGCTGAGGTTAAAGAACTTCGGACGCTCGACCGGATGATTCTGGTGAGCCTGGATTGCGGCTTCAGCCTGAAAGCTTTTGTTTCCCGGGCTTCGGCTGATGAACTCGAACTCCAGCCGGGAAAAAAAATCTGGGCCGGCATAAAAGCTTCGGCTTTGAGCACCTGGCCCGGAAGTCAGGAAGAAACAATCAGTGACAGGGAGTAAGGCCATGATTCCATATGAAAAGGCACGCAACCTGGTTATTGAAAGGGCTCAGGTCCTGGGAAAAGAAAGGGTCGAGCTGCTGGAAGCGCTCGGCTCAGTAGCGGCGGCAAAGGTGCTGTCAAGAATAGCCGTGCCGCCATTTAAGAATTCAGCGGTGGATGGCTATGCTGTGAGAAGCGAAGATACAGCGGGCGAGGGGCAGCCGATCAGGTTGAAGCTTCTGGCCGAACAGCCAGCCGGAGAATATTTCAGAAAAAAGCTCCGTCGGGGACAGGCGGTCAAGGTCATGACCGGGGCACCGGTGCCAGCCGGCGCCGAGGCCGTAGTCCCGGTAGAAGAAGCTGCAGAAGAGGGTGGTTTTGTCATCATAAAAAGGAAGTTTGGCCGGGGTGAGAACGTCAGGACCGCGGGTGAAGATGTGGCTAAGGGAGCGTTGATAATTGAAAAAGGGGTGGTGCTCAAGCCGCCTCACCTTGGAATTCTGGCCGCCTGCGGGTTCAATAAAGTCCTGGTTTACAGTCGTCCCCGTGTGGTTGTGCTCATAACTGGAAACGAACTCTGCCGGCCGGGTGAAAGGCTCAAGCCAGGAAAAATTTATGATTCTAACTCCACGATTCTCCAGGCTCTGATTAAAACCAGCGGGGCTGAGCTGCTGGGCCTAAAATGGGTAAGGGATGAACTCAAGTCGCTGGTGGCCGCTTTGAAGTCAGCTGCCAGCCAGGCTGATATTGTCATCACTTCAGGGGGCGTTTCAGTCGGCGATTATGACCTGGTTAAAGCTGCAGCCGGGAGAGTTGGAGCGCGGGAACTTTTCTGGAAAGTGGCCCAGAAACCGGCCAAGCCCTTAGCCTTTTATGAGTTAAAGAAAGGGAAAAAGCCGACCTGGATTTTCGGGCTGCCAGGCAACCCTGGCGCGGTGATGATTTCCTTCGAAGAGTATGTGCGGCCGTTTATCAAAAAATGCTCGGGCTTAAAGGATTTCTGGCCGCAGGAAGTGGAGGCAGTGCTCACCGCTCCTTATAAGAAGAAAAGAGGCCGGCTGAACTTCGTCCGGGTCAGGTTGAGTCAGACGGGAGATGTCTGGCAGGCTACCCCCCTGGGCCAGCAGGAGTCAGGAATTATTTCCAGCCTGGCCCAGACTGATGGTCTGGCCCTCATTCCGGCTGAAGCGGATTTGGTTCCAGAAGGCACGAAAGTAAAGGTTCATGTACTGGAATGGCAGCTACTTAGTGGAGGGATGGGGATTTGAAAGACGAATGAATGAGTATTGGAATGGCTAATATAAACAGGTTTCAGGCTGGGAGAACAAAATATTTACTATCATACAAATTGTTAAGAAAGTGAACGGAAGAAAACTATGAAAGTTTTCGGATAAAGATTATAAAGATGAAAATATATTCAGAAACAAAATTAAGAAAACTGATAGGGATTCATTCCAATTTTATTTTGTGTCCTCAATGTATGAACAACTGTTCATATATCAGGAAAGAGCAGGATTAAATGAAGGACAGGTTCGAGCGGCAGATAAACTACATGAGAATTTCGGTCACCGACCGCTGTAATCTGCGCTGTTTCTACTGCCGCGGGGTGCAGGATTTTAATTTTATCCCGCATGAAGACATTCTGACTTATGAGGAAATTCTGCGTCTGGTGCGCCTGGCCCTACGGCTGGGGATTGACCGCTTCCGCCTGACCGGGGGGGAGCCCCTGGTCAGGAAAGGTCTGGAGTCCCTGATAGCCGGGATAACCGGTCTTCCGGGCGTCAGCGATGTTTCGCTGACCACCAACGGGTTGCTGCTAAGAGAGAGCCTGGAAGGGCTAAAGGCGGCCGGACTGAAACGCCTTAATATTTCGCTCGATTCACTCGACCGTGAAAGATTCAGGCAGGTCACCGGGGTTGACGGGCTGGAACAGGTTTTGGATGGGTTGAAACAGGCTCTGGCGGCCGGTTTTGACCCGGTTAAGATAAATACTGTCCTGCTCAGGGGTCTCAATGACCGGGAAGATGTGGAAAAATTTATCGCCCTGGCCTTCGAGCTTCCGGTCCACGTCCGTTTTATTGAATTGATGGATTTTTCCCCGGTGAGTGGTTATTTTGTCGCGGTTCCGGAAATCCTGGAGAAAATCAAGCTGAAATATCGACTGGAACCGGTTGAAGTTCAGGCGGCCGGCCCGGCCCGCAGCCATTCCCGGCTGGCCGGAATGAAAGGCAGCTTCGGTTTCATCGCTCCCTACAGCCACCATTTTTGCGGCTCCTGCAACCGCTTGAGGCTGGCGGCTGATGGGCAGCTCCGGACCTGCCTTTTTTCTGAAAAGACTTATGACCTGCGGACGCTGCTTCGCCGCGGAGCCGCGGATGAAGAAATCTTAAAAGCCATCCGGGCGGCCCTGGCCGAGAAACCTGGCAGCTGGCAGGAATCAAAAGGAAACGGCCGGAAAAATGGCCTGAGAAGCATCGGAGGTTAGTCTTGTTGCTGGCAGAGTTAAAAGAATTAAAAATGATGGTTTTATGGCTTTATGTTAAACTTTCAGAGCCGATGTGGCTGGATGCTGGCAATTTTCCAGGCTTGGGTGTTTTTTTATAAGGAGCCACCTGAGGAGTGTGGAACCTTGATGAGGAGAAAAAAATGAATGAATTGAAAAAAAAGAAATCAAGATTGATTCAAAAGAGGCGGCTGGCCGGCAGAGTTTTAGCCAAAGCCGGGCCGAAGACAGCAGCCGGGGATAAAATTATCAAAATGGTGGATGTGGCCGACAAAGCAGAAACTTTGCGGACAGCGGAGGCCAGAGGCGAAGTCAGGCTGTCAGCCTCGGTCCTGAAAATGATTCTGGAAAACCGCCTGCCCAAGGGCGATGTGCTGGCCGCAGCTCGCCTGGCCGGGATTCAGGCAGCCAAGAAGACTGCGGAACTCATCCCGCTCTGTCATCCCCTGAGACTCAGTTCGGTTGAGGTGGAACTGGTGCCGGTCAGGTCCAGAAAGCTGGTCGAAGTTAAAAGCCTGGTCCGGGCGGTGGACCGAACCGGGGTGGAAATGGAAGCCCTGACCGCAGTGGCTGTAGCCTGCCTGACGGTTTATGATATGTGCAAGGCTTTTGATAAGAGGATAGTTATCGGGGATGTTCATCTTCTTTCCAAGACCGGCGGAAAGAGTGGAGATTTCATTTGGTAATAGCTGAGCGGAGTTAAAATTGATGGTCAGCTTTTTTTCGCCTTTAATATTGGATGGAGGAGAAGAGATAAAAAAAGTTTGGAAAGTGAGCCTGGGGACGATAAGCCAAATAGAAAAACGCAGAAAAAAAGTGTTTGAAAAGATAATGAGTGAAAAAGAAGAAATTGAATAATAAGCGAGAAAAGAACATGAACAAGGAAGGATGACCTAAAATGAAAAGAGAAACAGGCACGGTGGTCTCGGTTAACCTCAGCCGCACCAAGAGTGTCCGGAAAAAGCCAGTTCCGGAAGCCGTTCTGATAGAAGATTACGGCCTGGAAGGCGATGCCCACGCCGCGCCGGGAATCAGGCAGGTGAGTTTGCTGGCCCTGGAAAGTATCGACAAGATGAGGAAGATGGGGCTGGAAGTCGGACCTGGAGATTTTGCCGAAAACATTACCACTTCCGGTCTGGAACTGGTAACCTTGCCCGTTGGGACCATTCTGGATGTAGGTGAGGGAGTGGTGCTCGAGGTCTCCCAGATTGGCAAAACCTGCCATACCGGATGCGCCATTTTCCGCCAGGTTGGGCAATGCGTCATGCCGGAAGAAGGCATTTTTGCCCGGGTGCTCCGGGGCGGTAAAATAAAGGTTGGAGATAAAATCCATGTCAGAACAAAAGGCTGAGCTTGAAGACTTAACCCTGGCTATCATCACTGTTTCTGACCGGTCAGCCCGGGGAGAAAGGGAAGACCTGAGCGGCCCGGAATTGAAGCGGTTGGTAGAGGCCAAAGGTGGCCGGGTGCTGTCGCTGACGGTCGTCCCCGATGAGAAGGAAATCATCAAACGAAAATTGATAGAATTGTCCCAGGGGACAGAAGCCCCGGAAATCATCCTGACTACTGGCGGCACCGGTCTGGCTATAAGAGACGTAACGCCCGAAGCCACCAGGGAAGTGATAGAAAAAGAGGTCCCGGGCCTGGCCGAGGCCATGCGGGCTGAAAGCCTTAAAAAAACGCCACTGGCCATGCTCAGCCGGGCGGTCTGTGGCCTGAGGAACCGGACCCTGATTATCAACCTTCCCGGGAGCGTCAGCGGTGCCAGGGACAACCTGGAAGTGGTGCTGCCGGTCCTGGGCCATGCGGTGGAGGTCATCAGGGGTAAAATTTCAGACTGCCGCCAGTCTGCCCATCTTCATCATCACCATAAGGGAGAACAAAAGCCATGAGAGCCGTAGCTATTGTAGGTGCTTCTGACACGGGCAAAACAACTCTGATAACTGCCCTGATTGAAGAGTTCAAAAAACGTGGCCTGAAATGCGGTGTTCTGAAGAAAGCCAGCCACGAGATAGAACTAGACAGCGAAGGCAAGGATTCCTGGCGGCTCATGGAGGCTGGAGCCAGTTCGACCGCGGTTATGACCGAAGACCGGTTATTTCTGATAAAAAGGAAAACGGCTTCCGAGACCCTGCTGGAGGTAGCCCTCGATAAATTCTCAGAGGTTGACCTGCTGCTGGTGGAAGGTGGAAAGAGGGAAAGCGCCTTCAAGAAAATCCTCAGGGTTCAGAATGCCGATGACCATAACCTGATCAGCCCGCCGGAAGAATTAATAGCCATAGTTTCGGATGAGCCCTTTGATTCACCCTACCCATTTTTCCTGGCCACTGAAGTAGCCAAACTGTCCGATTTCCTTCTGACGGTGCTCGAACCCCTGGAACCGCTGGTCAAGGTGAAAGTGGATGGCCAGGTGATTCCTCTCAATCCGTTTGTCCAGGGCCTGTTTGATGAGACTATCAGGGGCATGGTCAGGGCACTGAAGGGGGTACCGGAAAAGCCGTCCGAGATCATCATTCAGGTCAGGAAGGGGAGAAAAAATGAAGAAAAGTAAACCTGAAAGTTCCAGGAAGATGAGTCTGGAAAAACTCAAGAAAGAATTTTTCTCCCGTCACGACCCGGAGCTGCTACCCATCCTGGGACGGGCGGTAGTGGGAATCGCCGGGGCCGGCGGTCTGGGTTCCAACGTGGCTGTGGCTCTGGCCAGGGTCGGCGTGGGCAAGTTGATCATCGCTGACCACGACCGGGTTTATCCATCCAACCTCAACCGGCAGCAATATTTCATAGACCAGATCGGCCAGCCCAAGGTTGAAGCCCTGCTGGAAAACCTGAAAAGGATGAACCCCTTTTCTGAGTACGAAATCCATCATACCCGGATTACTCCCCGGAATATTCCGCAGCTGTTCGGTGAAGCGCAGATCCTGGTCGAAGCTTTTGACCTGGCCACAGAAAAAAGCATGCTCATCAACACCTGGTTGAGTATATTTCCGGACCGACCGATAGTGGCCGCTTCCGGGTTATCGGGTTTCGGCAAAAATAATAAGATCAGGACCAGGAAGATGGGTCGGCTTTACCTCTGCGGGGATGAGGAAAGCGAGCCCACTGATAGAGTGAGCCCCATGGCTCCCCGGGTCGGCATCGTGGCCAACCTGCAGGCTAACTTAGTCCTCGAACTCCTGTTCAAGATGCGGTCTTGACCTGCGGTTGTTTTTATTATCCTTGTGCTCAGAGCTTGAACCGGAACCCGGCCTTGAGCACCAGGCCGCTGATGTTGATGGAGGCTGTTTGTCCGGGTTGGCCCAGTTGTGGGTCAGCAGTGGTAAGAATATTTAATCCTTTTTGGTCAAGGTGTCCGGCAGTCAGGTAACTCAGATTGCCCTGTACAGTTAAAGAGCTGACAGTCCAGTCAAGGTCGCTTTCATATTTATAACGGATGAGGTGCCGGCCTTGGCTTTTAAGGTTGCTGGCTCGGGCCAGCCTGAAATCTGCTTCCAGCACCAGGGATTGCCTGGGACTGAGGTTCAGCTGAAGACCAAAGCCACCCTGAAACCCGGCATACCATTTTCGGGCTTGATCGTTGAATGTTTTTTGAATTTGGTAAATTTCCGAGGAGTGATAAAGGCTTTCCCCCGGAATTCCGGTGTTGATAAATCTGGAGTCTATTTCCAGCTCGTCCAGATAAGTGGTCAGCTGGAGTTTGGAATAATGGAGAGATGGTCCGCCTTTGACATAAAGCTGAAGATTCTGGCGCAGGTTTATAAAATAATAGAGTTTTATGGAATAACCATAGTTGCGAAGGTTGAGGTCTGCCGTCTCCAGAAATTCTGAATCATAGATGATGAAAAAATCTTCAGCTTCCAATTTTAGGCCGGATGCCGAGTACTGCAGCCAGCCTCGACGGTTGCGGGCATAAAAGGTATCAACTGCCAGGCTCAGAGCGAAATTTTTCAGGGGAAAGTAAAAAATTTCGGCCTGCAGGTTGGGCAGGCTTTTGATTTTCTTAAAATTAGAAGTGGCGATTGCTCCCGGCTTATCCAGAACGCCGGCCAGCTCGTTGGTCTCCTGTATCATCAGATTCAGGTCGCCGCCGTTGATGCGGGTCAGTCCGGCGTTAAGCTTCAGGGCAAATTTGGGCCATCTGGTCTGACCCTTGTTAGTTTCAAAAGCAGTCGCCGGAAGATGAAGATAAATAGATATTAAAAAAAGAGAGATTATGAGCAGGCGGATAATCTTTTTCACCGTCCAACCTCACTAAGATTAAGTTAATTTCTCATAGCGCCACCCGGGCCATCAGATTGTTCTGTCTTCATTATTACGTCCCGGGCTATCTTAAAATTAAATTTCTTTCTCTGTCAATGACCGGGTCTGGGCCTGTTACCCGCTCAGTTTATTGCCGGCCGAAAATATCCATAGGTTACAGAACTAACTACCAATCGGTTTGTGTTTCAGGTAATTTAATTAGTATAAATGATTACGGTGAGGAGGTAGAAGATGTTTAAGGTCAATGAATATTTTGAGGGCAAGGTTAAGTCCATCGCCTTCAACTCGGACAGCGGCCCGGCTACTATCGGGGTGATGGCAGCCGGCGAATATGAATTCGGCACTTCAACCAAGGAAATAATGACGGTCATAACAGGCAGGATGGTAGTCAAACTTCCAGGAAGCAACGACTGGAAAGAATTTAGCGCTGGCCAGAGCTTCGAGGTGCCGGCCCACCAGAAATTCCAGCTGAAAATCCCGGCCGAGGCCTCCTATCTTTGCCTGTATCGTTAATTACCAGTCCAACTAAATCTGGCGATAATAACTAAACTTGAGCCAGCATTCCCTCTTGTGGCCGGGCTGAGGATATGCCAGATGCAGCCCGGAAAATAAGGTCGGTGGGCTCTGGCCATCTGGAACCCTGGTTCAAGGGAGGTTTTCTGATACCCGAAAACCTCATTTAAGGTAGTATTTAGGGCATAGAAATGGAGTTATTTTATTAGAGCTGCATAAGATAGCCTGGTCTGAGCCCAATTTAGCAATTCAGACGGCCAGGCCCGAGGCCAATTCAGAAATCGGACTGGGTCCAGACCCCGTCAACCAGGCGCCACATTCGACCAGTCGGATTTTTTGCCCGCAGCTCCTGGGGCAGGCGGTCTTCGCCCACATTGTCGTAGCAATGCCGGGCCGCAAAGCGCAGGAAAGCCGCCGGGATACCAACCGAAGTGAACCCGGGGTGTCCGGTGGCCGGGAACGGCCCGCCGTGGTGCATGGCCGGCGAGACCGCCACCCCGGTGGGCATTTTGTCATTCAGCAGGCGGCCGGCCTTGAACCTGAGGATTGGTTCCAGCCGGCGGTAAATTTCTTCATCCTGTTCAGAACTGCTGGAATAGATAGAAGCGGTCAGGTTGCCCTCAAGCGAGCCGGCGATTTTTAACATCTGCTCGACGTCTTCTGCCACCACGGCCAGGGCCAGGGTGCCAAAGACCTCCTGCTGGAAGGTTTCCGGGTCGTTCAGGAATTGTTCTCCGGTGATGGCGAAAAGTGTCGTCTGGAATTGGAAGCCACAGTTAGGAATTTGATTCCCGCCGGCCAGGAGGGTGGCTCCCGCTGCCTTTAGTTTGTCCACAGCCTTTTTCAGGTTTTCCAGCACGGCCGGGGACAGCAGGTAACCTGACAGGGGCTGGTTGAATATTTGCTGCAGTTTCCAGAGAAATTTTCTTCCCGCTTCATCGTTGACCAGGACAATCAGTCCCGGCTTGGTGCAGAACTGGCCGCAGCCCAGCGAGCAGGATGAAAAAAACTCCAGGGCGACTGCTTCGCCTTTTTCTTTGAGAATTCCGGGCAGGAAAAATACCGGGTTTAGGCTGCTGAGCTCGCCGTAAAACAGCTTGCCGGCTCCTTCGGCAGCTGCTTTCAGTTTCAATCCGGCCGCCCGGCTACCGGTAAAAGCCACGGCGGCCACCGCCGGGTGACTTACCAGGCGGAAGCCGTCCTCGTTGCTGAAATGGTACAAAAGCTGAACGGTGGAGAGCGGCAGGCCTGATTGGCTCAGGGCTTCCAGCAGTACTTCGGCCATCAGCCTGGTGGTCCCGGGGTGGCCGGGATGAGCCTTGCAGATGACCGGGTTACCGGTGGCCACGGCGCTGGCCAAATCGCTTCCGGCCACTGAGTTAAAAGCCAGCGGAAAATTATTGGGGCTGAAGATAACCACCGTCCCTCCCAGGGGCCCATATTTAGACCTTAGGTTATGCCTGGTATCAATGGTGGCCTGGCACCAGCTCCGTTCTTCAACCGCGGCCGCCGCCTGGCCCAGTTGATTTATCATTCTGGGGAACTCGGTGCTCCTGAGCCGGGATTTAAGGGGGAGGGCAGTCTCCAGGTGGGCCATGGTCGTTATGGCCTCCTGGTTATTTTCCAGCAGGTCGGCGTAAGTATTCAGGAAGCAGGCTATTTTTTCAGGAGGAGCGCTGGCCACCTCCAGCTGCACCCGCTGGCTTTCGGCCAGAGCTTTTTCCAGGTCTTCCCAGTCGGAAACGGGATAGATTTCAGGCAGCTTCTGACCGGTAGCCGGGTTATAAGCCTGAAAGGTCTGATGGTTCCTGGCCGGCTGCCAGCGGCCGCCAATCAGCACCGGGAAGGTTACCGGCCCGCTGTCATATGAACCATCATTCATATATTACCCCCGTCTTCCTTTCTTCGGACCGCCCCTTCAGGCCCGGTTCACAATCTTCTTATCATGCTCATTTCTGACCTTATTCCTGGTAAAAGCCAGGTTCAGCCTGCCGGGTCACCCCCCGGAGTAAAGCGGCGATACGGCCAGGCGGTCTCCGTCGTTGAGCTTTTCTCCGGGAGCTACGGCCTGACCGTTCCTGGTCACTATTCTGGGCCTTTTCGGGTCCAGCGGCAGGGAAGACAGGACCGATTCCACCGTGGCCTCGGCCGGAAACTCCATGGTTTTTTCGGAGAAACCCAGCTGGTTGACGAAAGGACCGATCAGTTTAACAGTTATTCTTATGTTCATGCCGCTCATGGCCGCCACTCCCTGTTAAATTCCAGCCTGAACCGGGCTGGCCGTTCCTGGGTAAACTATCAATCTTTTAAGAAAACGGTCATAACTCCGTCAGAAACCGGAAACGATCAACCTCCCGTCGAATCTATGGCCACTTATTTTTTCCGGTCTTTTCTGCTTTTCTATTCCGTATTCTATTCTATTCCAGCTTGGTGAATTTTTCTACCTCGGCCGCTTCCTTCTTCAGGTCCAGGGCCTCGGCTGTCTTCCGGGTGGGGATGCCCCTTTTATCCCAGCCTCTCTGTTCGTAGTAATAATCGAGCAGCTGGTTGTACTTGTCGAGCTCCAGGACTTTGCCGGCAATCGGCCCCTCGGTGTCGGCGTTATTCGGGTCAAACCAGACCATGGGCGGGTAGTCCCGGGTCCTGTCCCAGAAAGGAAATTCCCTGACCCAGAAGAACTTCATCAGGGCATAGATGCGGTCGGCCACCTTCCAGAAATCATTAAGGGTCCAGTTGAGGCCGGTGGTCTTGTTGAAATACTCGGCGTAATGTTCCAGGTCCCAGCCCAGTTCAATCCAGGGGAAGCGGCAGGCCACGATGAACTCGAACAGGCCTCCCCGGATTCTCTGCAGCTCGATGACCTTGGCCGCCTTTTCCGGGCCGTAGGAATCGCGGGCGGTCTGCTTCAGTTCGAAAGTAATAACCCAGCTTTCCTTGTGGTGGGCCCCTATGGGGCTGGTGCCGAAGGCCAGGGCCATGCCCGGGATGAACTTGCAGTTGTAGGCCGAGATTTCCAGGCCCTTGACCTGCATGGCATAAGCTTCGGAATTATGGCCGATTTTCCTGGCCATCCGCAGGCTGCCGTCAGCCAGCAGGTTGCCAATTTCTCCTTCTCTTCTGGCCGCCATCCCCAGGAGTTTCTTGGCCATCTCGGCGTCGCCAAACCGAAAATCGCCTTTGATGGCTCCCTGCTCGATGGCGTCGGCATAGAAAGCCAGGACCGCTCCGGCCGAGATGGTGTCCAGGCCGTAATCGTCGCACAGGTAATTCAGCGAAGCTACCTGGTCCAGTTCGAAGATGTCCAGGTTGCTGCCCAGCATGCCGATGTTTTCATAATCCAGTTCCGATTCCCGACCCTCGTAGTCCAGGATAGTAATTCCACATCTCATGGTACAGTTGGGGCAGCCGTAGGTGGCTACCCGGGCATTGTTAAGACGCTCGCCGTCAATCTTCCAGGCCTCGGGGTGGTGAGTTTTTCTCATGTTGTGCACCGGCAGGGCGGCCACTTCGTTGCACCAGGCCAGGACGCCGGTTGTGCCCTGGATGGACCAGCCGGTTTTCTTATCTATTTCTCCGACCTTCCTCAGGTCTTCCAGGCCCAGTTTCCGCATGCCTTCGGGGTCGGCCACCGGAATGGGCTTGGAACCCTTGATGACAATGGCCTTGAGCTTCTTGGAGCCCATCACGGCACCGATGCCGTTGGTCGACGCGAAGTGGGCGAAGTCGCTGGAGATGTTGGCATAGAGCACCATCGTCTCGCCGGCAGCGCCGATGCACGCCACGCTCGCCTTGGGCAGGCCGAGCGTCTCCATCAGGTAGGTCTGCGTCTCCTGGGTGTCCCTGCCGAGCACATCACTCGCGTCGCGGATCTCCACCACGCCGTCGTTGACCACGAGGTACACCCAGTTGGGCGCGATGCCCTGGATGATGATGCCGTCGTAGCCGGCCGCCTTGATGCGGGCGCCGAACCAGCCGTTGGACTGCGCGGTGGCTGCCTGGTTGGTGAGCGGGCCCTTGGTCACCACCGTGTAGGTGCCCGAGCCGGGCACCGAGGTGCCGCTGAACGGGCCGCTCAGGAACATGAGCCGGTTCTCCTCGTCGAAGGGGCCCACGCCGGGCGGGACCTCATCGAGCAGGATGCGGCCACCCATGGCCGAGCCACCGATGTACATCGTGGCACGCTCCAGATCCAGCGGTTCGTCCCACGTCTCTCCCGTGGAGAGGTTCACCCGCAGCAGCTTGCCCATGTAGCCCCCGCGGATCTCTCCTCCGGCCATGACCACCATCTCCTCTCGCGCACGCACCGTGAACGTCAGTTGCATCACTGATGTATCATTCATGGTGGTACCCGTCTGGCGGCGTGCTAAACCGCCTTTCGCGAACCGACTTGCGAGCAGCACCACCGGACGTGCGGACATCGGCGGCGCCACCTCGTCAACGACTGCCGTCGCCGTGACATAATCGAGTCGGCCCCCTACCCGACTGAGAGGCCGCCCCGTTGCACGCACCAGCCAAACTCGAACTCGACGCCGCAGCGCTCACCACCCTCGCGCTGCTCCATCAGGGACTCAACCGCACCATCGTAACGAGCGGCGCCCTCAACGTCACCCAGTACCGCGTGCTCCTCAAGGCCTTCGAGGCCGCCGAGCCCGCCCGCATCAGCGATCTGGCCACCGCGCTCAGCCTCCGCCCCAACGTGGTCACGCAGGCCGCCGACCACCTCGAGCGGCTCGCGCTCGTGACGCGCATGCCGCACCCCGGCGACGGCCGCAGCGTGGCGCTCGCAGTCACCCCCCTGGGTCGCGACCGCATCGCCGCCGTGGACGCCGCGCTCACCGCCCACCTGGACGACGTGCTCAGCCCGCTCCCGCCCGAGCAGGCGGCGCAGTTCCGCGGCGCGGTCGAATCCTCCGGCGCCGGTATGGAGCGCACTGCAACCACACACGCGGCCGCGGTCACTTCCTCCTACGTCACGGGTATCGCCGAGGCACACCGCGGCGTGAAGGGCGTCCTCGAGCAGGTGGCACGCGTGTCGTTCACCGAGTGCCGCGTGATGCTCAATGTGGCCGAGGCCGGCAACCGCGCGCGCGTCAGTGACGTCGCCGCTGCCCTGGGTCTGCCGGCGAGCACCGTGACGCGCGCCGTGGACCGCCTCGAGGAGAAGGGGTGGGCGCGGCGCTCCAACGACCAGGAGGATTGGCGCGCCGTGTACATCGGGCTCACCGATGAGGGCCTGCGGCTGCTCGACGTGCTCCGCGACACCCTCGTGTCCTTTGGCCGCTGGCGGTTCTACCGGCACTTGAGCGAGCAGCAGCGCGATGTGGCCTACTACGCCAACCGCGCGCTCGCCGAGTCGCTGCTCAAGGCACACGCCGAGAGCGCCAACGGGTCAGGGTAGACCCCCCCTCCTCTCGCGCCCTGTATAATCGCCTCCTGACATAACCGTCACCGGTGTTGCCCACGGCGCGCCGCAGCGATCCGCCCGCCCCCACACCCGAGGTGCCCGCATGCCCGACACGTACGCCGAGAGCTCCATCGCCGCGGACCGCCCCCGTGGCAGCGATTCCCGCCCGCCCCGCCCGCGGTGGCAGCGCATCGCGGCGGTCGCGGCGCTCGTGGCGATCGCCGTCCTCGTGGCGGCGGCCGGCTACGGCTACTACCGCTACGCGCGGATCGCGAGCAAGCTCGAGCCCACCACGCCGGGTGACCGCGAAGCCGTGGAAGCAGCGGTCGACCCGGTGGTCAGGCAGCCGCGCAACGAAGCCGCCAAGCCCCTCTACATCCTCATCCTCGGGGCGGACGCACGTCCCGGCGAGACGCGCTCGCGGTCCGACACGATCATCCTGGCGCGGCTCGACGTCGAGGAGCAGTCGATGATGATGCTCTCGATCCCCCGCGATAGCAGGGTGCCCATCGAGGGCTACGGCCTGGACAAGATCAACCACGCCCACGCGTTCGGTGGTCCCGCGCTCACCATCCGCACGGTCAAGGAGTTCACCGGGCTCCCGGTCAACCACTACGTGACGGTCGACTTCGAGGGTTTTGCCGCGCTCGTGGACGCGGTGGGCGGCGTCACCGTCATGGTCGACCATCCCACCAGGACGATCCCTGAGGGCCTCCAGACCTTGAACGCCGAGCAGGCCCTGGAGTTCGTCCGCACCCGCTCCTACCCCGACGGCGACTTCACGCGCATCAAGAACCAGCAGAAGTTCCTCGTGGCCTTCCTGCGTCAGGCGCTTCGGCCGGATAACTACACCCGCCTGCCGTCGATCGCCGAGTCGGTTGCCGAGCACGTGGAGACCGACATGAGCATCCCTGAGTTCCTCAAACTCGCCCGGACGCTCGCCGCGATCGGCAACACCATCCCCGGCTACACGATGCCGGGCACCACGGCGATGATCGACGGCGTCTCCTACGTGATCCCCGACGACGAGGCCGCCCCCGAGCTCTTCCGGCAGTTCGCCGCCGGTGAGGTGGATCCGCCCGCGCCTGCCGAGTAGCCGCCCGTAGGCCCTTGCCCCCGCGGAGCAGCCCCCCTCTCCCCTACGGCGCCCCGGTGACCTCCGGCTCGCCGGTAAGGCAGCAGCCCGTCATCCGGGCCAGCAGCGCGCGGGTGACCGGGTTGTCACCGGCGTGATCCCCGATGCGCGCCTCGATGATGAGCTGCATCAGCCACGCTTCGAAGTCCTCGTCCACCGGCCGGATCGCGTTGACGCGCGAGACCACCGGACACTCGGTTGGCATGAGCGCGCGGTCGGTGTGCACGAGCACCTCGTGCAGCTTCTCGCCCGGTCTGAGGCCGGTGAACTCGATGTGCGTGTGCACCCCACTCAGCACCATCATGCGCTGCGCGAGGTCCACGATCCGCACCGGCTCGCCCATCTCGAGCACGAAGATGTCGCCACCCTCGCTCATCGCCTGGGCCTGCAGCACGAGGCG
>DMVN01000194.1 GCA_003476685.1 Acidobacteriota bacterium
GCGCCGGGGTCGCCCTCGTCGCCGTTGCAGATGATGTACTTGATATCTCCCGTGGCCCGCCGGGTGGCTTCCCATTTAATTCCGGTGGGAAAGCCAGCGCCTCCGCGTCCCCGCAGGCCTGATTGCTTGATCGTATCTATGATTTCCCCGGGCTTCATCTTAGTCAGGGCTTTGAGAAACGGCCGGAAACCGCCGATCGACAGGTATTCCAGCAGGCTGGTCGGGTCGACAAAAACATTATCGCCAAGCACTATTCTCTTTTGCTTTTGATAGAAGGGAATTTCATTTTCGTACCAGGCCCGCTCCCTGGTCAGGGGGTCACGGTGCAGGAATTTCTCCACCACCCGGCCTTCCACCAGGGTTTCCTTGACTATGGTCCGGACATCGGGCGGAGTCAGCTTCTGGTAGAAAATCCGGTCCGGGTAGATGATGAGGTTGGGCTCGGCTTCGCAGAAGCCATGGCAGCCTGTGACCCTGATTAGCACCTGGTCTTTTAAGCCCTCGTCCCGGATGGCCTTTTTCAGGGCCTCGATAACCTTGAGAGAACCCCGGGCCTGACCGCAGGTTCCCGAAGAGACCACAATGACTTTTCTTTTTTCCTGCTGGCGCCCGGCTTCCTGCTCGTCAATAGTTTTCCTGAGCTCCTCAACATTTTTGAACTTCTTTAGTCTTTTCATGGTCGGTCTCACTTTCGGTATTTATTGAGGATGGTCGGAACTTTTCTGATGCTGGTATGGGCATGATAATCCCCGTCCACGACTACCACCGGACCGATAGCGCAGCAGCCGAGACAGGCCACCGTCTCCAGCGACCACTGGCCGTCTTCTGTGGTTTCCCCCCGCCGGATGTTGAGCTGGCGTTCAAATTCTTCCAGTATTTTCGGGGCTCCCCGAACATGGCAGGCGGTGCCCATGCAGACCGTGGCCACGTGCTGGCCTTTGGGCGTCAGGCTGAAGGCCCGGTAAAAAGTGGCAACAGAGATAATGTCAATCAGCGGAATTTTCAAAAGCTTGGAGAGGGTCTTCAGGGCTTCTGCCGGTAGGTAATGATAAACGGCCTGGATATCCTGGAGGATGGCGATCAGTTTGTTCTTATTGTAGCCATGCCTTTCGACAATTTCCTGAACTTTTTCCAGGTTAATTAATTGATGGACGCTCAAAACCAGCCTCCCTTTTTATAAAATGAAATTGCTTAAAACCCTTCCTGGCGGAATTAAAAATATCTGGCACCCGGCTAATGAGGGATGTTTTTAAGGCGGGATGGAGGAATAAAAGAGAGTGCAAAAATCCGGCGAAAATTTTTCGGGCTGATATAATAAAAGGCAGCTTATTAAAACTAATAATGAATAACTCCTCTGTACCCTATGATACTATAAATAAGGTTTTTTTATATAAAAGCTGAAATTTGTTTGTCAAGAAGAATTTTTTATGCGACCGCTGGCCTGGACCTGTCTATAACAGAAAGGCTGGTCCGGGTCAGGCCGTCAGGCTGGCCCGGGCTGGCTTACCGGCTGCGGCTGAAAGCAGCAGACGAAAAGCTATGGCCTGGTCTGAAAATGAATTATAATCTTCGTCCGGGAGCAGGATAATGAAACCCAGAGAAAGAGTCAGCCTGGCCTTAAATCATCGGGAGCCCGACCGCTGTCCGCTCCAGCTAAGTTTTACCCCTGAGTTTGCCGAGCGTCTGGGCCGGTCGCTGGGACTCGACTCGGGGGTCCACAATCCTCACGGCGGCGGAAACACCTACATCCTGGAAAGGCTGACCGGCTGCGATTTGCTGCTGACCTCGGTGGGCTGGGCCAATTCGTACTATGCCACCCACCGGTACAGCCAGGATGGTCTGACCTACGTGGATGAGTGGGGAGTGGGCTGGCGCAACGTAGAATACGAGACCCGGTTCGGCCGCGGCCGCTACACCGAAATCGTCGGCCACCCGCTGGCCGAGGACCGAGCCCTCGATACTTACCAGGCTCCAGACCCCAACCGACCTGAGCTCTATACCGAGGCCAGTAGAGTCATCGAGCAATTCGGCCAGGAATACTGGGTCGTCGGGGTGGTAGTTACCACCATTTTTGAAACGGCCTGGGCCCTCAGGGGATTGGAAAGGACCTTGCTGGATATGACGGTTAACCCCGGGCTGGTCGAAAAGTTGCTGGACATTCCCTTTAAGTATCATTTGCAGGTGGCTAAGAATCTAACCGCCCTGGGAGTGGATATGATCTGGCTGGGCGATGATGTCGGGGCCCAGGACAGGATGCTGATTTCCCCGGCCCACTGGCGCCGTTTTCTTAAACCCAGGCTGGCGGAAATAATCTCCACCGTCAAAGCCATGAACCCGGCACTGAAGGTGGCCTATCATTCCGACGGCTGCATTTATCCCATCATCCCTGACCTCATTGAAATCGGACTCGACGTCCTCAACCCGGTTCAGCCCCGGTCGATGGACCCGGCCCGGCTGAAGCGGGACTATGGTGAACGGCTCTGCTTCTGGGGCACTCTGGACCTGCAATTCACCCTGCCTTTCGGCAGTCCCGGGGAAGTCAGGCAGGAAGTACTGGACAGGCTCAGAACGGTCGGCCGGCAGGGCGGGTTGATCATCGGGCCGACTCACCACCTCCAGCTTGATGTGCCCCTGGAAAATTTCTGGGCCATGGTTGAGACCGTCAGAAATACCAGTTACCGGGAACTGGGGTGAGCGGAAATCTGAGGCCCCAGAGGAAGACAGAAATTAATAGCATTCCCAAGTCGACGGGAACACGGGCCCGAGGCCAGGAAAGACTTATCATCCGGGTTAACAAAAAGGGCCCGGGAAGGGGAGAGTTAATGGGCCTGGCCAAGCCAGATAAAAATTTTTCTGGCCATTTCCAGAGCAGATTTCTCCCGCTTTAAGAGAACAGGAAAAATAAGCGCGCTTCAACCGGGCTGGATGAAAATTTCATTACAGCATCGGCAGATATTTTTTTATTTCGTAAGGGCTGACCTGTTTGTCATATTCTTCCGGAACATTCTTCAGGTAATCTTCTATTTCTTTTCGCTTGTTGTCCAGAAATTTTTGAAAGAGCTGGTCGCCCAGAGTTTCCCGGACCAGCTGGCTTTTTTCTGCCAGCCTGACCGCTTCCTCCAGATTCCTGGGCAGCACCTGGATGCCCGTTCTTCTTTGCCTGGTGCCGCTCATGTGGTAGATATTTTCCTCCACCGGGGCCGGGGGTTCCAGTTTATTCTTGATGCCGTCCAGACCGGCGGCCAGCATGGTGGCCAGGGCCAGGTAGATGTTGCAACCCGGGTCTGCCGACCGGAGCTCGATCCGGGTGGACTTTTCTTTTCCAGGCTGGTACTCGGGCACTCTGATGTAAGCTGAACGGTTTTTCTGACCCCAGGCCACATAGACCGGGGCCTCGTATCCTTCGATTAAGCGCTTGTAGGAATTTATCCACTGGCTGAGGACGGCGGAGATTTCCCGGGCATGGTGCATGATTCCGGCGACGTAATGCCTGGCCTCGGCCGAAAGGCAGTAAGGAGCCTCTTTTTCAAAGAAAGCATTGTGGTTATTTTTCCAGAGCGATTGGTGCACGTGCAGGCCGCTGCCGTTCTGGCCGTTGATGGGCTTGGGCATAAAGGTCAGGTAAAGGTTATGCATCCTGGCCACTTTTTTAGCCATGTAGCGGAAGAGCATGACGATATCGGCCATCTCCAGGGCAGGCTTGTACCTCAGGTCGATTTCATGCTGGCCGTGGGCCACTTCATGGTGGTCAAATTCCGATTCAATACCCATCTTTTTCAGCAGGAGCTGGATCTCTTTCCTGATTTCTCCATGCCGGCCCGAAAAGAAGTAGCCACCGAAATCGGTCGGAACTGGATTCTGGTCATCCGGGAAAATGAAGAATTCCATTTCCGGACCGCACTTGAAATCGGCCAAACCGAATTCGGTTCGCATTTTTTCCAGGGTTCTTTTCAGCACGTAGCGGCTGTCTCCGGGATAGTGCTGTCCGTCCGGTAGGTAGATGTCGCCGAACATGATGGCTTCCCTCCACCTGATGGCCGGTTCGAATCCCTGGTAGGTCCAGGGGAAGGCCCGGAAGGTCCTGGGGTCGGGAACTATAACCAGATCGCTCTCCTCAATCCGGACAAAGCCCTCAACCGAAGAGCCGTCGAAGCCCTTGCCTTCGGCGAAGGCCCTTTCCAGTTCTGAAACCGGGATGGAAAAATCCATCGGTCGGCCCAGGATGTCGGTAAACATGATCCGGACAAACTCGATTTTCAGCCCGGGGTCGGCCACAGTTTTAAGGACTTCTGCCTCTGAAGAGAACCCGTAGGCGACTTTAATTTCTTCTTGCATTTTTCCCTCCTATGATTAAAATGGATAGCGGACTGGGCATGTGTTAAATATTAAGCTCCTCTTAAATACATTTATGAAATAATATTAGCAATTTATTTACAATTGTCAATATATAAAGCCTAAAATTTGCTAATTAATCGGAGGTCCGGATGTCCAGCGAAAGCGAAAGAAAAATCGTCAGCTGCCTGAATCAGAATGCCAGGAAAAGTTACCGGGAAATCGCCCGGGAAACAGGCATTTCTGTGCCGGCGGTCATTCAAACCATCAGAAAACTGGAAGAGGCCGGGGCCATCAGGGGCTATGTCCCCCTTCTCAACCCCGAGTATTTCGGTTTTGGCCTGATGGCGGTGATTGTTCTGAGGATTTCTCAGGGTAAGCTGCTGGAGACCCAGAAGAAGATTGCTGAAGACCGGCGGGTCATGGCCGTGTTCGATGTCACCGGGGACTGGGACTCGGTGCTGATCGGCTGCTTTGCTGACCGCCAGGACCTCAACCAGTTCATCAAGAAGGTTCTGTCCCTGAAATATATCGACCGCACCGTTACCCAGCTGGTGCTGAACGTGGTTAAGAACGACCCGAGGTTTCCAGTCTGAAAAAAGCAGGTTGACTTGAAGCTTATTTGTGCCATAATCAACTTGACAAATCAGAACGGAGGACCGGAATGACTAAAGAGCATCATTCCACCATCGGCCACCATTACATCGTTGAGGCTTCGGGCTGCGACCCGAAAATCATCGGCAGTGTCGAAAAAGTCCAGCAGATTCTGGTCAAGGCCGCCGAAATGGCCGGGGCCCAGGTCTGGTCGATTTCTTTCAGTCGGTTTCCGCCGAACGGTGTCAGTGGCGTGGTGGTGATTTCAGAATCGCATATTTCCACCCATACCTGGCCTGAGATGAATTACGGGGCCCTGGATATCTATACCTGCGGCAATACCATCGACCCGGAGAAAGCCGTAATTTACGCGGTGGAGGCTTTCGGGGCCACCACTTCTCATATCACTGAGATTACTCGTGGCATTGACGAGGGCGACGCTATTTTCTACCACAGCTTCGTCACCTGGGAAGAGTACCTCAAGAAAGAAAAGAAAGAGAAAGAGGAGCCCAAGCCTCAGCCCTGATTGTAAAGATATTTGCCAGGGCGTAATTAAAATTACCTTCCCGGACTTTAACCTCACTTTTGCCTACCACGTTAACAGGGTTGGTCTATAGATTAAAGCCCGCCTGGAATCTTCCCAAGTCCTTCTTCGATTCCTGGCATAAAACCTGCTGTTTAATGGGTCGAGTTCTGACCAGGCTGCTGGTTCGTATATAATAGAGAAGGCACCTGGTTGCCGGGAGGTAATTTTGGGGTAGCAAGACGCCTTTTTCCTTGCTTTTTCCCGCTGCTGGCCCTCTGGCTGGGCCTGAGCCTGCCCCTTTGGTCTCAACCCGCAACTCCCGAGCACCTGCTGCTCCTGACCAGGTCGCTGGAAGGCAGGGACCTTGAAGGTTACCTGAACCTGTGCCTGCCCGAAATCAGAGAAGAAGAAAGAAGTGCCCTGAGTTCATATTTTGAGCAGCCCGGTCTGGAAAAATTGAACCTGTTTTATTCAGGCGAAAGCCGCGATGAGAACGGCCTCAGCCGGGCCTTTTTCCAGGTCTTGTTCCAGAAGGAATATTCAGCTTCCATAGAAATCTGGCAAATCTTGTACCGCCAGCGGCCGGAAGGTCCAGAAGTTTACCGGCGCACCGTCAGCAGCAGCCTGAAGGACCTTTACCGGCTGCGTTTCCCCGGCGAAAGAAGCACCTACGCCCGCAACATTCGTCTGACCCAGAAAGACATAATCATCACCTTTGCCGAAGGGCAGATATTCTTTGATAACCTGCCCGGCCTCGATACGGCCGTCATCATCATCGGCCGGGGACAGGTTCGCTTTCAGCCGTCGGACGAGATTGAGAGGCATCAGCTGACCAGGATTTTTCGGAAACCAGCCCTGGAAGAAGCCCTGGAGTATGTTTACGTCCGCGGCAGCGATAATTACTTCCAAAACAACCTGCTGTATGAACCGGCCCAGCCGCCAGCCACAGCCGAGCCACCCGAGGTGAACGCCAACCGGGCCTACTCTATTTTCTCCAGGAATTATTCCAGGTCTTTCACCCTGGAAAATTCTCTGACCGGGGAGCTGTTGACCTTTCTGCCCCAGGCCGAGGAAACGGTGATGGAGATAAAAACGGCCAGGCGGGGAGAATTTACTTACGTTTATTCTCCTTTTGCCGAGGAGGAAATTTCCTTCCTGGACCGGACCAGGGGTCGCCTGCTTAACAGCTATTCGCCTCAGGAAGAGGGTCAGAAGAGGATGTTCCTGAGGTTTGGAGAAAAACACGAAGTCAGGCATTATGAGATAGAAGCCAGCTACCGCCCCGAAAACGGCCAGTTAGCGGCCGCGGCCACCATCCAACTGGTTTCGGTCAGCGACAATCTGGATAGTTGCCAGCTGCGCCTGAATCCCGACCTGCAAATCTTGAAAATAGAAGATGACAGGGGCCGGGAACTTTTTTACAGCCGGGACCGCCTCCGCCGTTACCTGTATATCTACCTGTCGGAAAGGTTGCCCCGGGGCCAGTCCACCCGACTCCGGATATTTTACCGGGGAAAACTGGTGCCACCACCGCCGTTGACCGATACCGGTCCTCAGCTGCGTTCGGAGGAGCCGACCATCCTGTTTACCATAAGCAACAGCTATCTCTTCACCCAGTCTTCGGAGTGGTACCCGGCGCCAGTGCGGGAGAAATATTTCACCTATCGCCTGCGGATGATAGTTCCCGACGGCTTTTATTGTCTGGCCGGCGGCCGGCTGGTCGAGCAGTACTCGGTCAAGGAGGCCGGCAACGTGACCGAACTGGAAAACCTGGGCAACTCCATTTTCATCTACGAAAGCCAGGTGCCGGTCAAATACATCAGTTTTTTCATCGCCCGACTGGTTCTCATAAAAAAGATTACTAACGGCCTGACCATCGAGCATTACACCACCCAGGACTGGCGGCACCAGGCAAGGCAGGTCAGCAACGAGGCCGCCGCCATTGTGGACAGTTACCAGAAGCGTTTCGGTCCCTTTCCTTATGAACGGCTGGCCATTGCCCAGAGGTACTGGCATACTCATGGCGGGCATGCTCCGCCAGGTATGGTGGTGCTGGATACGCTGCCTTTTTCTCGCAGTCCAGAGCTGATCATCATCAATCCTTCCAGCCCGGTGGACCTCTCTTACTGGTCGGGATATTATCTGGCCCATGAAATCGCCCACCAGTGGTGGGGCCAGGCTGTGACCTGGACCTCTTACCGGGACAACTGGCTGACCGAAGGCCTGGCCCAGTTTTCTGCCATTCTTTATCTGAAAGAAAAATACGGGCAGAAGGATTTCGAAAAAATCCTGCAAAAAATCTCAAACTCGGTCCGCAAGAAGTCGAGCCTCGGCCCGATCATCCTGGGAATCCGTTTGAGTCATGCCGACTTTGAGGGCTATCAGTCGATTGTTTATAACAAGGCAGCCCTGGTGCTGCTGATGCTTCAGGACTGGCTGGGCGAGGAAGTTTTCTACCGTGGTTTGCAGGAATTTGGCCGGGAATTCCGTTTCCAGGCGGTCCGTACGGCCGATTTCCGCCTGGCCATGGAGAAGGTTTCGGGCCAGGACCTGCGTCAGTTTTTCCACGACTGGTTCTATTCAGAAAGGCTGCCCGAGGTTCGGGTGGAACAGAAAATCCTGCCCGGGGAGAATGTTTCTCGCTTACAGCTGACCGTCCGTCAGCTGGCTCGACCGATGATTTTTCCCCTCCGGGTGGTTCTGGAAACCGACCGCGGCCGGAGCGAGCAGGTTTTGTTATTGGATACGGCGGCCAGGACCTTTGAGCTGGAGTTCTCCGGCCGGCTGAAAAAAGTCAGGATTAATCCGGGGGACCTGGTTCCGGGGAAATTCAACTAAAACCCGTCCGGCCGGCAGCAGGATACTTAAACCAACCTGGCATTGATTTTCAGCCGCTTGATCATTTCATTAAGGGTGGTGGGTTTTAGCCCGAGCAGTTGAGCAGCTTTTTTCTGCACCCCGCCCGACTTTTCCAGGGCGGTCAGGATCAGCTTTTTCTGGAACTCAGCCGTTTTTTCCTTGAGGTCCAGGCTGCCATCGCCCAGCTCTTCGTACATGATTTTTTTCCCAGAAAGCAGGAAGGGCGGCAGAGAGTCGCGGGTGATAATGCGCGATTTGCACAGGACCACGGCCCGTTCCAGGACATTTTCCAGTTCCCGGACGTTGCCGGGCCAGTCATAATCCATCAGGATTTCCAGGACATCCTCGCTGACCCCTTCCACCTGTTTGTTGTTCTCGGCGTTATAGACTTCGATAAAATGCTTGACCAGCAGGGGAATATCTTCTTTCCTGGCCCGGAGCGGGGGCAGCTCAATCTTGATGACATTCAGGCGGTAGAACAGGTCCTTGCGGAAAGCCTTCTGTTCTATCAGCTCTTCCAGGTCGGTGTTGGTGGCGGCGATGATCCGGACGTCGACCTTGATGGTTCTGGTCCCGCCCAGACGCATGAATTCCTTATCCTGCATCACCCGCAGCAGTTTGACCTGGGTTTCCAGGCTGATGGAGGAAATCTCGTCAAAGAAAATGGTGCCTTTATCGGCGGCTTCGAACAGGCCCTTTTTGTCAGACACAGCCCCGGTGAAAGCTCCTTTGACATGACCGAAAAGATGGCTTTCCAGAAGGTCGGGCGGCAACGACCCGCTGTTGACTACCACGAAGGGATGGCGGGCTCGGTCCGAGTTGAGATGGATGGCTCTGGCTATCAGCTCTTTCCCGGTTCCGCTTTCACCCTGAATCAGGATGGTAGACCTGGTGGGAGCGGCGGCTTTGACCAGTTCGAAAACGTTCATCATGGGCTGGCTCTTGCCGATGATGTTATTGAAAGAGAACTTCTTCTTCAGCTCGGAGCGCAGCCTGATGTTCTCTTCCTGCAGCTGGCGGTGTTCCAGGGCCCGGCGGATGGTCATCAATAATTCATCATTCTTAAAGGGCTTCTGGATATAATCGTAGGCCCCCATCTTGATGGCGGCCAGGGCCGATTCTACCGAGGCGTAAGCGGTGATGATGATCACCATGGCTTCCGGGTCGATTCTCTTGATCTGTTTCAGGACTTCCAGGCCGTCCATCCCGGGCATCAGCAGGTCCAGCAGGATCAGGTCGAATTTCTGCTCCTCGAATTTCTTCAGGGCTTCTTCACCGGAAGCAGAAATCTCTACCGAGTAACCTTCGGCTTCCAGGATCTGGCCCAGGACATCATGGATGATGGGCTCGTCGTCAATCAGATGAATCAGGGCATTATTGTTCATGATGGCTTCCCCGAGGTTGTATTTTCAGGCGGTTTTTCTCCGAGAGACTGGTGGGCAGGAGGATGGTGAAAGTTGTCCCCTGACCCACGGCGCTGTCAACCAGTATCTGCCCCTCGTGTTCCTTGACTATGGCAAAGCTGATGGACAGGCCCAGTCCGGTCCCCTTGCCCAGCCCCTTGGTGGTGAAGAAGGGGTCAAAGATCCTCGGCAGGTGTTCCGGTTTGATGCCCGTTCCGGTATCGGCTATCTTGACCAGGGCCAGGTCGCCTCTTTGATTGGTTTCGATCATCAGCCGACCCCCGCCGGGCATAGCGTCCATGGCATTCAGAATAATGTTTATAAAGACCTGCTGCAGTCTTTCCCGCTGGGCATAAATCACCACCGGTTTCAAGTTCAGCTCCAGCTGGATGTTCAGACTTTTAAGGCGGTAATCAATAAGAGAAATGATTTCTTCCAGACTTTCCTTGAGGTCCACCCGGTGGTAGTAATCATCGGCCGGGTTGCGGGCAAAATTCAGCAGGTTCTTGATGATGCGGTTGACCCTTTCCGTCTGAGCCTCTATTTTCTGCAGTATCTGCAGGTAATGAGCATCGGTCAGCTTCTTCTGGAGCATCTGGACATAGCTGGAAATGCCGGTGAGAGGGGTGTTGATCTCGTGGGCCACCCCGGCCGACAGCAGGCCGATGGAGGCCAGCTTTTCCGAAGTCAGCAACTGCTGCTGCAGATGGATTTTTTCCGTTATATCTTCGAAAACAATGATGGTGCCGTAAGCCTGCATCTGGTTGTCAAAGAGGGGAGTCCGGGCCACGTCGAATATCTTCTTCTCGCTCCGGGCTGTGGTCAGGCCAATTTCACTGAGCAACTGGTACTCGCTCTGGGTGGCCGGCGGAAAAAGGGCCTGGAAGTTTTCCTGTCCGATCACCTGAGCCAGGTGCCGGTTGAGGGCCTGGTCCCTGCTGATTCCGAACTGCCTTTCCAGCACCCGGTTCCAGCCGATGACCTGTCCGGTCTGGTCGATGACTGCCACCCCTACGGTCAGGCTTTCTATGATATTATCGCTATAGTCTTTAAGGCGCTGCAGTTCCTGAGACCTTATAATTTCCTGGTTGTAGAGGTAGGCATTTTCCAGGGCCAGGGCCACCGGGGTGGATATGGTCCGCAGCAATTCCCGGTCCTCGCCAGAAAAGTAGGACTCGTCCAGTTTATGGCTCATGGCCAGGAAACCCATGACCTTGTTTTCCAGCCGCAACGGAAGTATGTTGACCAGCTCCTTTTCAAGAAGCAGCCCGAAAAATTTCTGGCTGGAAGGGCTTTCCCCCGGCTGGACAAAAGAGATGAATTCGGCCTTTTGCAGTTGATCTATTTCAGCCTGGGATAGTTGCAGTGCCTGGAGTCCCGGGTCGGGTTGGGAAGATTTGAGAAGATAGAATTCATTGTGGCTCCCCTCCCTGGCCAGGAACAGGGCCGTCTGCTTGAGGGACAGGGCTTTGGAGATGGTTTCCACCAGGAAGTCACTCAGGCGATTGAGGTTTCTTTCCCGGTTGAGGAGGCTGGATATGGTCAGCAACGTCCGTCGGTATTCATAGCTCCGCCGGTATATCACCCGGTCCACTACGGTTTGGACCAGCTCGGACAGCGGCGTAAACAGGGTAGCTCCCAGGATGATGGCCAGCAGGCCGAGCAGGATGAAATTGAGCCTGTTTTCCGAAAACAGCTGGGTCTGGGAACTGACCAGGAAATAGACCATGGCCAGCAGGGCGAAGGAAATGATCAGGGTGGTGCCTTTCTTGAACAGGACCTCAAACTGGATTAAGCGGTAGCGGGAGATGGAATAAGCCAGAGTGATGGGAATCAATCCCTGGAGCAAGACGCTCAACTGGCCGGGGGTGGTGGGCAGCCTGTCTCTCAGGAAAGGCCAAACGTAAAACAGGGAAAAGGGGAGTGACCCCAGCCCCAGGCCAACCGCAATCCACCTGAGCTGGTTCCTGATATAAGGATAAGCAGACTTGACCAGGTCGTGGATGATTAAAGCCAGGGCCAGGATGGTATAGAGGGCCAGGTGAGTTAGCTCTAGTTTTTCCAGGGTTTTCTGGAAAACCAGGACCTGAGCTTCGCTTAACATGGATTCCAGGTAGGTGTTCAGAAAAACGTTGGCCAGCAGCAGAACCAATCCCGGGAAATAAAACAGAGCTACCTGATTTTTATGTTGAATTATTTTTTTCTTCTGGGGGAAGATAAAAAAGAAATTTAAGAGCAACGGGGGAAAGGCCAGCAGGGCCACTTTATCCAGCCAGTAAAATAGGTTGTCCAGGAAATCCATCTGACCGGTGGCGGAAAAAACATAGAACGAATAAAGGGAAAAAGAAACCAGGTAGAAAAAAGCATAGGGCCCCGTGAATTGCCTCCTGGTATTGAAGAACACCAGCAGGCTAATGGTCAGAGTAGCCAGGCCCAGGAGCATCAGATAAATGTAGGTGGAGCTGACACCTTTTTTTGTCAGGTAGAAGGAAGGCGAGAGGATAGTACCGCTCCGGCCTACCTGGTAAAGGGCTTTTTGTTCCAGGCGGTCGATAAGCCAGAGAATCTTACTGTACTCAATCCTGTTCTTGACCGGGGTATCGTTGATCGAGAACAGGATATCCCCGGATTTTAGGCCGGAAAGGTAAGCCGGGCTATCCTGGTCCACTCTGGCTGCTGTCAACCCGGCCGGTCCCTCTATCCAGGTGACGCCGTCGTAGGGTTCTTTCCAGGATAGTTTTCGCGAGATATTGATAAAGCCCAGCACTATAAGGATCAAAACCAGCAGCAGGAACAGGTAGAAAAAGCTCTTTCTCATAACGGCTCTTCAATAAAATATACTAAATCCAAAATTTTGAATCAACCGCTTAAAAAAAATCAGTTCAGGATATGGCGGATTCCGGCTCTGAGGGCCCAGGAGGTTTTTGACTGCCTGAGGAGACGACGCAATTCTTCATCTTCTTTCAGGCCCAGGGGACTGGTCGTTCTCGAAAGGAAGGTGCTCATATAATCGAGTTTGGGTTTCTGAACTTCCTGAGGTGGAACCTGCCCGGGCGGGGTCTGGGCAACCGTCTGCTGCTGCCGGTTTTCCTGGGGATTTAAAACCTGGCCTGGCCCAGGATAGGCTTCGCCCATAAAAATCAGCAGCAACATGACTGAGGCTAAAGCTTTTATCATTTTTCACTACATTAATAAAACTTTGCCTGTTCTCTGTCAACCGGTTTATTATTACAGATTAGGACTTGGCATCCAGTATAAGGAGAATATTTGGAAGAGACGTGGGGACGGCCCCTGGCCAGGGGCCCGGCTCTGCCGAGAAACTGCAGCCGCTCCCACTCTCTCCACAGCCAGGAACCCGGCGGTCCGGCTGGCTGACGTCTCAGTCCTTAAATCGCACAGACAAAAACTCCTGTTCTTAAAGCAGGTGGCTTTCGTCCCGCAGAAAATAGCCGCTATTAGTTGATGAAACTTTTAAGAATTCTGGAGAGCAGGGATTTCTTGCCTGCAGGTATCTGTTCCTGGCAGAGCCAGAAAGGTATGAGCTCTGCCGGAAGTTGCCGGTAAGGGAAGTCCTCCGGCCAGAACAGCCCCCGGGCCGGAAGGCCCGAGGGCTGGCGGGCTGGCCGTTGCCCCGCTGGCTGGCTTTTTTTCTTACCGCTGGCCATTACCGAACCTTCAATCTTTTTCAAACAGGTAGCCTCTCCTGATGCGCAGCCGGGGGAAGTTTTCATCGGGGCTATTCTTTTTTTGGCTTCTGTTTCCATTTTCCACAGCAAAAAAGGCCAGGTGTGGTATTGAGCCATCCACTTCCAGGGCGGCACCCACAACCTTATTCCCGAGATAGCGACAGGAATAACCCATGCCGATTGATGGATACCTTTTTTCCCGGGTGCTTAACGCTTCTTCCACAAAAGTCCTGGCCTGCTCCATTCCTGGAATGGCTTCTGGTTTCCGTTTATCAGCATCATTTTTCTGCTTATTTTCTTTATCCGCACTCTTTTTCATCCTTCGCTTCATCAGCTTTTCATACTTCAGGCTCACGGCCTCCAGTACATAGCTTTTGAGCAGTTTCTGGTAAAGACGGCTGAAGGCTTCTTCCCTGGAAATAAACTCCAGGCCGACGGGCTTCCCGCCAATAAAAACCAGGAGTCCTTTCTGACCTTCCACCAGGCTGAAGCCTTTCAGGTAGTCTTCCAGGTCCTTGGCCCGGGCCTCATAAATATCGCTCATGGCCGAGGTCGGAGACTCAACGTGCAACCTGTAAGCCATGATGTCTATGTCAGCCCAGATTTCCTGCTGATTGGCCCGGAAGCTGCGGTTTTGTTCCAGGTTGCGGTTAACCTGCTCCATTTTTTTCGTCCGCAGGTAATGAGCCATCACGTGGTCGGATTTTCCCATGCTCAGAGTGTGGCCATGCCAGCGGTGGGCCTCCACACAGCTTACCGGAATGACCACAGTGGTTCCTGGCGCCACCATGATAGTGGTGTTGAGAACCCGATTCTGCTTGGCTCCCTTAAGCTCCTCGCCGTCAATCATCAAAGTCGGCTTCTGCCCTTTGTTAGTAGCTTTGAGCTCGGGTACCGACCCGTGTTCGCTCACCTCACTTACTTCCAGCACCCTCTGCTCCAGAGCTTCTGAGAGCGTAATATAGTCGGGGCCCGGGTTAAGCCTGGACCTGACGGGGAAAAGAACCATCTCCTCATAAACCTGAGGCTCACCGAATTCCATTCCCCGAAGATAAAGAATAACACTCCCTTCCATCGTGTTTTCTCCTTAAAAAAGTGTAAGTATTAAGATTTCAGGAGGTCCGAGGAGTTGCCTCCTACGGCGGAATTTTCATCTGATGGATTAAAGTTCCCATCATCAACCCTCCGTTTAAATATTGCTTACAACCACCCCTGGCCCTTTCGCCCGTTCAACTTTTGATTACGCTCGCTTTTTCCCTATCTCCTTTTTTCTTTTCTTATTTTTTGTTCTTTTCCATCCATTTTTATTTTTTGCTATTTTTTTTCGTAAGCTTTTTTCTTAATTTTTTTATCCCCTGTATTTTTTTATTGCATTTTTTATTTCCCTGCTTTGACTTTTTCTTTCCACCCCACCCACACCATTAACCGCGCCCTTCCCACTGCTCACTCAAAAAATTTCTCCCATTTCGCTCTTCAATTGCTCAGGCGTAATTTCAGCCAGAGCAGCAGCCAGGCTGAGGTCCAGGATTTCCGAGCTTACGGCATAATGCAGCAGGCGCCTGAACCTGGTCGGGTTTTCTTCCCCCGGATATTCCACCGGTTCTTTCCAGAGCCAGCCTTTCTCGTTCATCATTTCCCGGAAAGAACGGAAACGCCTTTCGGTAACCAGCTCCAGGTCCAGAGCCCGGCGCATGATAGCCTGAAGTGAAATTCCGTACCTCACTTTCAATTCCGCCAGCTCGCTGAAGGCAATCTTACGGCCGGCCGGCAGGAAGTATTCTTCCAGTATTTTCGCCGGCAGCAGAAACGCGGCAGCAAACCGGTTGTACAGCCTGATTATTTCTGGTTCGTTGGACAGGCCAAATAAAACCTGAGCCAGCTCAGCCGCGGTCTTAAACCTCATCCTGTCTACCGGCAGCCCCTTTTCCACGGCGATAAACGGCTGTCCGCGGTAACAGCCGGATAAACTCTCAAATTTTTCTGGACCATCAAGTTTGAAAGTCTTTAGGCCGCGCTCTTCAAGAAACGTTAGCAGGTTTGCTACCGAGCCGGTGCCCAGGTCCCAGCGCTGACGAAGCTCTTCGGCTGCCTTTTCCGCATCATTTACGTTTTTAATATTTATTTCAAGGGGCGGTTTAAACAATTTCTTCTGGCGCAGGAGCTTTTCCAGCCAGAGATAATTCTTCATTTTTTCTGACACTGTAACCTTGAGGGCCAGGAGCTGTTTCCGGGGCAAGCGCGGTTCAGGCCGGAACTCAATTTTCTCTTCCGGAGCCAGGTCAGCCCAGGCCTGTTGCAGTCGAAAGGCGCGGGCAGCTGGTGTCCGGGGCAATTCCTTCGGAGCCGTGGTACAAGCATAAGGGCTGATGTCATAAATCCCGAATTGACTCTTTTCTACCAAGACAGGGCCTGCTTTCTTGGGCCGGAAGGCCTTGACCATTTCCCTGAATTCTTCTGCTTCCTCGGGGATTTCTTCTGGAATGTCAGGGGAAGGAGGGAGCTCGAGGACCTGGAGGAGGTGTTCCAGAACCTCGGGCGATGGGCTGATCAGGCCTTTTTCGTACTTGGCGATGGCCTGCCTGGTAACTATTCCCCCGAGCTTTTGAGCCAGGTCCTCGAGGCTAAGGCCGGCCTTTAAACGGGCTGCTCTCAACCTTATGGAGAAGGTTGGGTCTAACCCGGGTTTTTCGCTGGTGGGTTCCATTTTCCCTTCTTTCAGTTTACAATATAAGCTAAAAAAAGACATTTGTCAACTAATTTTTTTATTTTTTTCTTTTTTTGCGTTTTTAACAGATTAAAATTTATTTAAATTTTTCGGTCGGGCTGGAGTGGATTAGAATCGACTAACTATACGGAAACCTTAACAGGATTAAGAGAATGGCTGAAAATGAGGCCCAGGTGTCTTCTGCCCTGGACCGCTCCCTGCCTGGGAGCCTCTTTCTGGGTTCTGGTTTTAGTCCTGCTATGACCAACGATAATTCCTGGCAGAAGCACCCCGCTATTTCTGCCGGGCAGTTAGGGCCCACCGCTGGCCTGATTGCAACTAATTCATTTATGGCGCTTTATTATCAATGTAGAAGGGCAAAGCTCCTGTTATCAGGCCAATGACTGATTGACATAATTAAGGAGCTAACTTAAGATAAATCGGAAAGGCGAAAGTCAAGAACCAGATGCCAGCTTTTATTTGCCGAATTGTAACTTCCGATGGGCGTATCCTAAAAGAAACCGTTCAGGCGACTTCAGTTGAGGATTGCCGCCGGAGGCTCGAAGCCGAAGGGCTGTGCGTTCTGTCTATCCGCAAAGAGCTGAAGCTGTCGCGGGTTCATCTTTTTGGCCGCCAGATTAAGCCGGCCGAATTTATCCTTTTTAACCAGGAACTGGTAGCCCTGCTTAAAGCCGGTTACCCGGTGCTTAAGAGCCTGGAGCTGGTGGAAAAAAGGGTGGAAAACCACACCCTGCTGGACATTATCAGGAAGGTTGAGTCTGAAGTCAGGGGCGGCCGAACTTTATCCGAAGCCTTTGCCCCCTATGAAAACCTGTTTTCCAAGGTTTACACAGCTTCACTGATGGCCGGGGAAAGAAGCGGCAACCTGCCGGGCTCCCTGGCCAGGTACATCCAGTATGCCAAGGTCATTGACCAGACCAGGAGCCGGGTTCGTTCGGCTCTGCTTTACCCGACTCTTCTCATAATTTTCTCGGCCGTGCTGATCGGTCTGCTGGTGGGCCTGGTCCTGCCGAGGTTTGCCACCTTCTACGCCGACTTCGGGGCCCAGCTGCCGGGCCTGACCAGGCTCCTGCTGAAGCTGGCCATCTTTATCCGGGCCAATCTGGCCTGGTTTGGACTGGGACTTCTGGTCCTGGTCCTGTCCTACCTCGTTTTCAGGAAAAAAAGTTCCTTTATTTTTTTCCAGGACCGCCTGAAGCTGCGCCTGCCTTTTTCCCGCTTTCTCCTTCAGGACTCGGCGGTGGCTTTATACAGCCGAACTCTGGGCCTGCTGCTGGAAGCCGGAATAACCCTGCTGTCGTCGGTCTCGGTGGCGGCTTTTTCGGTCCCCAACCGCTTCATTGCTTTCAGGTTGCAATCTGTGGCTGACAGTCTTAAAAACGGCTTGAGCCTTTATGATTCCCTCCAAAAAACGGAGGTCCTGCCCCAGCTGGCCCTGGATATGATCAGGATCGGGGAGAGCTCAGCCAACCTGCCAGGAATGCTGGCCGAGGTGGCCGATTTTTATGATGACCGGCTGCGCGACCGGATTCAAACCCTGGTTTCGCTGATTGAACCGGTCATTATCATCTTCATCGGCCTGGTAGCTGCGGGTATGATATTATCAATATACCTGCCAATATTTAATATTATCAGGATAACGCGATAGAATAATAGAGGAGGACAAGTTGCCCAAAGGTGACGCTAACGGGCTCCTGCTGGCCGAGGAGCTGGAAGCCAAAAAGCTGGCGGAAAAGTACCGCGTGCCATATCTGGACCTGAACAGTCAGGAGCTGGACCGCAACCTGGTGCAGTCTTTTCCAGTAGATTTACTCTACCGCTACAATTTCGTGCCCCTGCATGATACTGGAAAGGTGCTGCAGATTGCCATGGCTGACCCCTCCGACCTGTCAGCCATTGATAGCATAGAAGCTTATGCCAGCCGGAAGGTTGAGGTTTTTGCCTCCAGCAAGAGGGCCGTCCAGGAAGCTCTGCGCCGGAGTGAGACCGCTTCCCAGGTGCTAAAAGAAGCTACCGAAAGCTTCGTCCGCCAGGTGGTGGAAAAGGAAACCGGGGAAGAAGAGGATGTCATCACCATTGAAAAATTGACTGAGCAGGACGGTTCCATCATCAAGCTGGTCAACACCATCATTTTCACCGCGGTTCAGAAGAGAGCCAGCGACATCCACATCGAATCCAAGGAAAATTTCGTCCGGGTCAAGTACCGAATCGATGGCGTCCTGACCGAGGCCATGGAGCCCCTCGACCGCCAGTTCCAGTCGCTCATCATCTCGCGCATCAAAATAATGTCCGACCTGGATATTTCCGAAAGGCGCGTTCCCCAGGACGGCCGCTTCCGCCTGAAAATAAAAGACAAGACGATAGATTTCCGGGTATCCATCATGCCCTGTATCTACGGCGAAGATGCGGTCATCCGTATCCTGGACAAGGAAATGATCACCGAGGCCTTTGCCGAGCTGCGGCTGGACCTGCTGGGTTTCTCTGATTATATCCTGCGGAAATTCCGCCGCTACATCTACCAGCCATACGGCATGGTTCTGGTAACCGGGCCGACCGGCAGCGGCAAGACCACCACGCTCTACGCAGCTCTGACCGAAATCAAATCGCCCGAGGATAAAATCATCACCATTGAAGACCCGGTGGAATACCAGATTGAGGGTATCACCCAGATTCAGGTCAACGAGAAAAAAGGGCTGACCTTCGCCCGCGGCCTGAGGTCAATTCTGCGTCATGACCCGGATAAGATTATGGTGGGGGAAATCCGTGACCCGGAAACTGCTCAGATCGCCATTCAGTCGGCCCTGACCGGGCATCTGGTCTTCACCACCGTTCATGCCAACAACGTCTTCGACGTCATCGGCCGGTTCCTGCACATGCAGGTTGACCCCTACAGTTTCATTTCGGCCCTGAACTGCATCCTGGCCCAGCGTCTGGTTCGGGTTCTCTGTCCCCGTTGTAAGGCTGCAGTCAGGTATGATGACCTTACCCTGGAACTGTCTGGCCTGGACCCTGGAAAATACCGGGATTTAACCTTCTACGAACCACGGGGCTGTGCTGATTGCCACGGAACCGGTTACAAGGGGCGGACGGCTATTGCCGAACTTCTGGAGCTGTCTGATAATATCAGGGAAATGATTCTGGCCAGAAAGCCCCTATCGGAAGTTAAGAAGGTGGCCCAGGAGGAGGGGATGATTCCGCTGCGCCAGGCCGGCCTGGAGAAAGTTATTTCCGGTGTCACCAGCCTGAAGGACCTGAATAAAGTTACTTTTGTCGAGTGAGGCCGATGGGATTGCGAGACAGGCTCAGACGTTATTTCCTGGAACAGCCGAGGCCGGCCGCTGTTTTTCAGGTCGCCCCGAGCTATTTTGCCGCGCTGAAGACCGGGGAGGAAGCTGAAATAACTTCTGATGATTACGTCTACTTCCCTGTGCCAACCGGCCTGGTTGAAGCTCAGCTTAATCAGAAAAACATAGTTCAGCCCGGCCTGTTACAGGATCTGGTAGGTAAGGCCTGGAGAAAATTCCGGCCCCGCGGCCATTCGGTTACCTTAATACTGCCTGAAATGAGTGCCCGGGTCTTTATCTTCCACCTGGAAAGCAACAGCCTGTCTCCGGCCGAGCAGGTCCAGTTCATAGAATGGCGTCTGGCCCATCAACTGTCGCGCTCTCTGGACCAGGTTCGCTACTCTTACCAGACTTTTAACGCCGGAGGAGAGCGAAAGGTGCTGGTGGTTTGCACCGGCCAAGAAGTAGCCGGCGAATATGAAGCCCTGTTCCAGGAGCATAAACTGAAACCTGGCAAGCTGACCATTCCCTCGCTTTCAGTCCTGAACCTGATAGCCAGAAGCGGTGCCCTGGCCGGAGATTTTTTGCTGGTGGATGCCGACCTTGATTATCTCAGCCTGATCGGGGTCCTGGATGGCGCCCCGTATCTTTACCGCCAGAAACAGCTCTGGCCGGATAACGAGAGCAACCGGGCAGCTATCCTGAAAGAGACCGAAAACACCGTTCATTTCATTGAAGATAAGGCCAGGAAAAAGTTAGCTGCGGTTTATCTCAGGTCGAACCTGGAAAACCCGGTCTGGCTGCTGACTGAAATGGAAAAGTTGCTCGGCCTGGAAGTAAAAGAGGTGATGAGCGAGAAACAGTTTCTGGCGCCGCTGATAGGAGGGCAATGATGGCCGGGAAGCAGAACCGGAACGGCTGGGGCCTGGTCCTCAACCTGGCCCGGGAGCCCCGGCGCAACCGCCGGCTTTACCGCTGGCTGCTGGTCGGCCTGAGCCTGGTGCTGGTGGCGGCCCTGGCCGGTCTGGTGTTGTTAAACCTGAATGGCCTAGCCCAGTTCCGCGACCTGAGGCAGTCCAACCAGCTCCTCAAGGAGAAAGAAGCCAGCCTGGCTTCAGAGACNNCCCGCCGGCTCAGCCGGGAGGTGGAAAACCTGCGGCGTCGCTACCGCGAGCCTGTAGACGAGGTTAACGGCCTGCTCGACAGGAAAGCCTTTTCCTGGGTCATCTTTTTCAACCGGATGGAAGCCGGGTTGCCGCCCGGAAGCTACCTGCTGGCTCTGAATCCGCCGGCTTCCTCCTCCAGTCGGGAGTTTAAGTTGAGAGTGGCCCTGGGCAGTCGGGAAGAACTGGGTCTGCTCATCAAAAACCTGCAGCTTCAGAATTTCAGCGAGATCAGAGTGCTCAATGAAAATTATCAGAACAATAAATTTCAGGTGGAGATGGTTTTAAGAGATGCCAGCCTGGAGTGAGTTCTTAAGTTCAGAAGAAAGGAAACGGCTGTCCGGGCTTGGCCTGGTTGCAGCCCTGGCCGTGCTGCTGGTTATAGCTTCCCTTTTCTTCTGGAGCTACCGGCTTGACGGACTCAGAGAAGAGGCCAGGCGCCTGACCGCTGAACTGGAAAAAATCAGCGCCCAGAATGAACAGGCCAGGAAAGAATTCCAGAGCTGGCAGGCAACTGAAAAGGACCTGGAGGAGATGGAAACCACTGCTTTTTACTCCGGGGCTGGCGACCAGGAAGCATTCCGTCAGGACCTGAAAAACCTGTTCCAACAAGCTGGCTTGCCATTGCCCCCGATTAATTATCAGTATGATGAGACCGGAAAAAAACAGTTCCGGAGGCTGGCCGCTTCTTTTGTCCTGAGGTTTTCTTACCCGTCTTTCAAGAGGTTCCTGTATCAGGTGGAAACCTGGCCCCGTCTGCTCATCATCGATCAGATCAATTTCCAGAAGATTGATAATGCTTCAGGAGCCCTGGATCTGAGAATTACCCTGTCTGGTTATTACCATGAAAAAGAAAAATAAAAATCAAGTAAGGATGACTGCTGGCCCGAAACTGGCGGCCTGTTTGCTGGTCGTCCTGGGCTTGCTGGCGGTGGCCGCTGAAACCAGGGCTCTGGGTCCGCAGGAAAATAAATCAGGTCAGGAAGAAATCAGGGTCTCGGCCTCGTTTATCAAGAAGCACCTGATGACCAGGTTGAAACCGGAAATGGCCAGCGTTAAGCGGGATCCATTCCGACCGGTCACGGCCGCGGGGCCGAGAATGCCGGTTCCCAGGGCAGTAGCTTTAGAAACCGAAACCCGACCGCTAAAGCCCGCCTCCATCCTGGAAAAATTGAGCCTCAGTTGCTCCGGTTTGGTGACTTCGGGCAGTAAAAAGATGGCCCTGATTCTGGTTGATGGCCTGGCCATTACCCTGGCCGAAGGAGAAGAGCTGATTCCCGGCATCAGGCTGACCAGGATTTCTGCTGATGAGGTCATTTTCCAGGATGACCAGGGCAATTCCAGGAAGGTCCGGGTAAAGGAGAAATAGGATGAAAAAAATAATCTGGGCCAAGATAAGGTGGCTGGGCCTGGCCCTGCTGCTGGTAAATATTCTGGCCTGCGTCTCTTTCAGCCCCGCTTACAAGCAGGGTAATCAGGCTGAAATGAACAAGGACTATGATGAGGCCATCAAGTATTACGAGCAGGCCTTGATTCAAAACCCAAAGGAAACGGTTTACCGTCTGGCTCTGTTCCGGGCCAAGGCCGCGGCCGCCATCAACTCGGTGGAAAAGGCCAGGCAACTACTGAGCGAGGGTAAAAGAGAGGAAGCCCTCAACGCTTACAAGAAAGCCCTGTCCTACGATCCTAACAACCGGCTCATTCTGGAAGAGTACCGGAAGGTGGCCGGGTTGAAACCACCGGTTGAAGAAAAACCTAAGGAAATCGTAATCGAGCAGCCGGTAAAGCTGAAAGCCCCGGCCGAGAAGCTCAAGCTGAGGTTTACCGATGCTTCGCTCAAAGCTATCTTTCAGGCCCTGGGCCGGTTCACCGGCATCAATTTTCTGTTTGATGAGCAATTCCGCGATCTCCCGGTCAGCATTGACCTGACTGACATGACCCTGGAACAGGGTCTCAATTCTCTTTGCCTGAGCGGCCGGGCTTTTTACCGGATAATTGATGAAAAGACAGTCATCATAGTTCCGGACAATCCCCAGAAACGCAATCAGTATGAACTCAATGCCATCAAGACCATCTATCTATCCAACCTGAACGCCCAGGATGTGCAGAACGCGCTGGTCTCGATTTTGAGAACGCAGTATAAAGCTCCGACCATTATCGTTGACAAGAATCGAAATTCCATAACCATAAGAGACAACCCGAGAATCGTGGCTCTGGCTGAGAAGATGCTCCGCAGCTGGGACAAGCCCAAGGGTGAGGTGGTGATAGACCTGGAAATCATGGAAGTTTCAAGGCAAAAACTGCAGACACTGGGAACGCAGTTCGGGCAGAGTTATGCCGGCATCAGGTACACCGGGGCCGAGCTGCCGGAAAGCGGCTGGCTGCCGCTGGAGGGCATAGATTTCTCCCTGGCCGGAAATTACCAGATCACCCTGCCCTCAGTGCTGCTGCAATTCCTGGAAACCGATACAGATACTAAGATCATCGCCCAGCCGAGGTTGCGGGGAGTTGACTCCGAGCAGATTAACTACATGGTCGGTCAGAAGGTTCCCATTCCCCAGACTACCTTTTCGCCGATTGCCGCCGGCGGCGTCAGCCAGCAGCCGATTGTTTCTTACACCTACCAGGACGTGGGCATCGAGGTCAACATCAAGCCGCGCCTTCACCAGGAAAAAGAGGTTAGCCTGGAGCTGGAGATAAAAATCACTTCGATTGGCGGCAAGGGTATCGCCGATATCCCGATAATTTCCACCCGCGAAGTTAAGAATGTCATCAGGCTCAGGGACGGAGAAACCAACCTGCTGGCCGGTTTGCTCCGGGACGAGGAAAGAAAGTCTCTCAAAGGAATCGCCGGACTGAAGAACCTGCCCATCCTGGGCAGCCTCTTTTCCAGCACTGACCGGACGGTGGAACAGACCGATGTCATCCTGACCATCACGCCGCATATTATCAGGACGATGCCACTGACCGATGAGGACGGCAAGCCGCTGTGGATAGATAATGAGGCCCTGGCCTTCAGCACAGCTCAGGCCGGAGTGCCGGAAGAAATCTTGGTCAGCGGGGAAGAAATTACGCCGGAAGCCATCGCCGAAGCCGGTGCCGGGATGAGCACCATCAGTTTTATGCCAGGGCGGGCTGAAGTTCCGGTCAAGAATACCTTCAATGTCACCCTGGAGCTAAATTCCCCGGCTGACATCACCTCTCTGTCCTTGAACCTGAGCTTCGACCCGAAGCTGCTGCGCCTGAGGGAAATTCAACGGGGCGACCTGGTAGGTCAACTGGGAGGCAGAGGTTCTTTCCTGCAGAATATCAGCCCGGGCGGAGGAGTGGCGGTGGTGGGCTTTTCCTCTCCCTCGCCGGCCACCGGGGTCAGGTCAGGCAGCCTGGCCACGCTGGTCTTCGAAACCCTGGCTGCCGGTGAGACCCGGGTGGTGATAGCTTCAGTCCAGGCCCTGGGAGTGCAGGGCCGACCGGTCAACCTGGCCGGCGGCGAGCTGGAAGTTATAATCAGATAATAACCCTTTTCGGAATACTCAGCGGAATTCTTTATCCACGATGGTGAGACGTTCTGGGTATTTTATTTCGCCGAAGGGGGTCATCACCCGGGGCTGAATATCAAGGGCCAGGCGGGCAGTGCTGCCATTCTTACCGCCTATGGCCAGGGCCAGCTGGAGAAGCCGGTCCAGACCCTGGCTGCCGAAAAATTCATAAAGGTCCAGGCTGAGGCGGAGTGGAATGACAGTTTCCTGGCCGGTGCCGGGGATTTCAACCGGGCTGTCAATATCGCCATAGACTGTTGGCTGGCCATCGATCAGTAACCGGGCGGCCAGGCCGCTCAGAGTGGCCGTGGTTTTAATTTTCCCCGAAGAACCGTCGTTTGGGTTGATAGCCACCACATTCAGGACGAACTCTACAGGCAATTTCTTGGAGCCAAAAAGCTGAGCTAATTTCAATCCGTCCTGGACAGTAAAATCATTTAGGCTGGCCTTGTGGCTCAAGGGTATGCCGGCCAGAGAAAAACCTTCCACCGTCCCCAGCTTGAACTTAAGACGCTGGAGTTGAGCCAGGCTTCCGGCTAAATCTGTTAGTGAAGCGCAGCTCTGAAAAACAAGGACTGAAACCAGCAAAATAGCTATTATGACCGAAATCTTTTTTGCCATGGGCAACCACCTTTCAATCTGGAATCATAGCCGTTATGTGAAGAATCTGTTCCAAAGTACATTTTCGTCCCGGCTAATATGAAGTAACAGGATAACCCATATTCTCTGAGAATTAAAGGTTTTGTATAGGTTCAGGATATAAGTGATACTTTAACCCGGGATTTTTTAGCCAGCAACCGCTCTCCTGGTTGAGGTAGTTGGTCCCCAGCCTAACCTGGCGATGAGAGGAAAATTGAAAATGCTCTCAGCGGGAAGAAGATTAATGGTCAGCACCACTCGAAGCATTCTAAGGTGTCACTAATGTATCTGGCCCAGCACCGATTTATATGATTGGAAATAATTTCTGCCGGCCTCCAGGTCAATCCCGTCCAGGTCAGGACAGCGTTATCTGTCCAGACAGAGGAAGGCTTTATCCTTTGCTCCTACAGCTGGAAATTCGGCTGAACTATAAGGGGGAGCCAGCCGTTACAGGAATTTTCTGCTGAATTCCTGCCTCTCTTTTAAGAAAGCTCGGCCCGAGGGATGGCAATTCAGATGGCCATAGCCCGGAAAGCAGGTGAATATGGTAAAATTCTTCCTGGCCCAGATAGGAGATAGCATAAGAGGCCGGAGAGAAAGACTATGACCGGGGTTAAAATAAAAGTTAAGTTTTTCGCTTATTTCAGGGAAGTTTTTGGAGCCCGTGAGAAGGAGCTGGTAGTGGAGAAAGGGGCAACCCTGGCTGAGCTGTTCAAAAAGATTATTGAGACACCGCAGCAGGAAAAGGAGCTTCTGGCCGGGGGCCAGCTTAAGCTCCAGGTGGTAATCATGATTAACGGGTCAGTTGTGCCCGCGGAGGCTCTTGAATCGAGGCGGCTGGAAGACCATTCGGTGGTGGCCATCTTCCCCATGATGGGCGGCGGCTGATCATTTTTTCCCGGCTGTTATCTTCTGAATTTCAGTCCTGGCCATTTTTAACGAGAGCGTTCAGAAGGCAGACCGGGGGCGAAGCAATTAACTTTCCTGGCCCTTTGAAACGCAGTCTGGAGCAGACTTCGGACTCTTTTAAGCTGTGGGCAGCTCTGGTTCTGTTTTACTCTCATCCGCCTTCTCTGATTTTCCCCTTGAAAAAATTCCAGTCATGTTAAGAAGGAAAGGCTTGGTATGATGTTTGGGAAATAATAAAATCTCTTAAAGACAGACAAGTGTTTGGAGCTTTAGATTTAACATAGAAGGAGGATAAATGAAGACAGCGTTTAAGTTGTTTGGTTGCGGGTTCATTTTATTGTTGATTATCTCCCTGGTCCCGGTTGTGGGACAGGGGAAGCTTGAGGATTATGAGAGGGCCCTGGGGCTCAGGGAAAAATTTGAAAGCCTGGCCCTTAATGTGCCCGAGCGGGCAATCTGGATAGAGAAAACGCCCCGTTTCTGGTACCGGAAGACGGTCAAAGGCGGACAGGAGTTTGTGCTGGTTGACGCCGAGAAAGCCACCCGGGGGCCGGCTTTTGACCAGGAAAAACTGGCCGCCGCTCTTAACCGAGAGACCGGTGAGAAGTTCACGGCCGTGACCCTTCCTTTTAGAAGTATCAGTTTTGTGGAGAACGAAAAATTTCTTGAATTTGAGTATCGGGACTCGGTCTGGCGCTTTGACCTGGCCAGCTATGAACTCAAGAAAACCGGGCCAGCCCGCCAGCGCCAGAGAGATGGCTGGCAGGACGTTGGTGGACCCGCGGCCCAGGCGGCTTCAGCTAAGAGCAAAGCTTCGCCCGATAAGAAGTGGGAAGCCTTTATCCGGAATTATAACGTCTGGCTTAGAGCTGTTGAGACCAAAGAGGAAGTCTCGCTCAGCCGGGATGGCAACGAAGGCAATTATTACACCTTTCAGTCGCTCCTCTGGTCGCCGGATTCCAAAAAACTGGTGGCCATCAGGATCAAGCCGGGACTGCATCGCAAAATTCAATACATTGATTCTTCGCCGGCTGACCAGCTTCAGCCAAAATATTTTTCCCTTGGCTATACCAAGCCAGGAGACCCTCTGGACCTGCCCCAGCCGGTGCTGTTCCTGGTTGAAGGGCAAAAGCAGGTTGACCTCGACCATACTCTTTTCCCCAATCCCTATGAGCTTTCCAATTTTGCCTGGCGTCAGGATAGCCGGGCCTTTACTTTTGAATACAACCAGCGCGGGCACCAGGTTTATAGAGTGATTGAAGTGGATGGGACAACCGGACAGCCCAGGGTTCTGATAAATGAAGAAAGTCCCACTTTCTTCTGTTATTCCAGCAAGAAGTTTCGTTATGACCTGGATGACGGCCGCGAAATAATCTGGATGTCGGAGCGCGATGGCTGGAATCATCTTTACCTTTATGATGGCACAACCGGCCAGGTCAAAAACCAGATCACCAGGGGAGAATGGGTGGTGCGAAGCGTAGAGCGAGTTGATGAAGAGCGGCGGCAGGTCTGGTTTCTGGGCAGCGGGATGTATCAAGGCAAAGATCCTTATTTCCTCCACCTGTATCGGGTAAAGCTTGATGGTTCCGGGCTGGAATGTTTTACAGAAGCCGATGCCAATCACACCATTACCTTGTCTCCTGACCTTAAGTATTACGTTGACCTTTATTCACGGGTGGATATGGCCCCGGTGATGGAGCTACGCCGGGCAGCAGACAATCAAATTATAATTGAGCTGGAAAAAGCTGATATTTCCGGGCTGAGAAAGGCCGGCTGGCGGGCGCCCGAAGTTTTTGTAGCCAGGGGGCGCGACGGCCGAACCGACATCTGGGGCCTCATCATCCGGCCAACCAACTTTGACCCGAAAAAGAGATACCCGGTTATTGAATATATTTACGCCGGGCCGCACAGCTCCTTTGTGCCAAAAAACTTTTTTGCCTGGAACCAGATGATGTCCTTAGCCGAGCTCGGATTCATCGTGGTCCAGGTTGACGGCATGGGCACCAGCCATCGGTCAAAAGCTTTTCACGATGTCTGCTGGAAGAATCTTAAAGATGCCGGCTTTCCGGACCGGATTCTGTGGCATAAGGCGGTGGCGGCGAAATATCCTTATTATGACTTAAGCCGGGTTGGAATTTACGGAACTTCGGCTGGTGGTCAAAACGCTATGGCCGGGCTCCTCTTTTATCCAGAATTTTATAAGGCTGGTTTGGCCGCAGCCGGCTGTCATGACAACCGGATGGACAAAATCTGGTGGAATGAACAGTGGATGGGCTGGCCCCTTGGACCTGAGTATGAGGCTTCTTCCAACGCGGTTAACGCTTATCGTTTGAAAGGAAAACTGATGCTGCTTGTTCCGGAGCTTGATACCAACGTGGACCCGGCCACAACCTATCAGGTGGTCAATGCTCTGATTAAGGCCGGCAAGGATTTTGAGCTGGTAGTTATCCCTGGTGCTAACCACGGTTCGGGCGGTGCCTTTGGCGAGCGGAAGAGAAATGATTTCTTTGTGCGTCACCTGCTTGGAGTCCAGCCGCCCGACTGGAATGTGCTGGATAAGAAGCTGCCTGAGCCCAGGCCCTCCTTTATGCCCCGTTCCCCGGAAGAGACCTGGGACGATTAATAAAGGAGGAGAGACAAACTAATTCCTTATTTTTCGTCAGCTGGTTTTTCTAATTTCTGTACTTTAATCCAGAGTTTGTTTCGGCCCACCCTGGTGCTTTGTAAGAAGCCTTCTTTTTCCAGGTCGGCCAGCACGCGCTTTAAGGTTTTAATTTCTGTTTCGGAAAAATGCTCGGACAGGTCTTTTTTTGAGAATTCATGGGGTAATTCTTTCAGTACTTTTTCCTTGAGCTCAAAATAAGTACCGCCTTTGAAATCTAATGGCAGCTCATATTTATTCACAGCTTCGTTCACGGCTGTCGGCAACTGATCTTCGTTGTGAGCCATGATGGCCGAGAAAAACCTCAAAGTCCATTCTCTCGCTAATTTGCGGCTGCCGGCAAAAGTTATAATCAGGTCCGGGTGGAGCGCCTGAAGCTCGGCCAGTGCCCTGGAGGTAAAGGCTGGAGAATAAAACCTTAGCTTTTTCGGGTTAAGAAAATCAGAATAATTGGCTTCTATAACCAGGGCTGAATAGCGATAGGCTTCCAGTTCGCCGAGAGTCTGATGTAGAAGTGGCATGCGCCCGAACTCACCCATTAGGTTTTCAAACGTCTTTCGTTCAACCACGGCGCAAAGCCCATTCTCTGACATAATAGCATAATCACCAACCGGCAGGTTTTTACGCTCTACCATGCAGCCCGGAAAGCTCCAGGGGTAGCGTTCGTTTTTATCAATGGCGATGCGCAATCGTGGTGAACCCTGAGTAGTAAGCTTGACTTTGATTCTTCTTTGAATCAAATTGCTTCTGGTCCGCCAGAAAATCTGTTCATATTCTCCTTCTTTTTGTTTGTATTTTTTCTTCAGAAAAAGAAACTCGCAGCGCTTATTGATCGTTCGGTCGAGCACCACGGCCAGCCTTTTTCCATAGCGTTTCAGGGAAATGATGGGCACGCGTTCAATTTCTTGGGCAGGATAGAGTGAACCCTGGGGATCTTCGCGTAAGCAAAAAATGTGTCCCTTAGTCCCCGGCCACCGGTCCTGGACGCGGAGACACAGTAAGTTTTCTTCGCCCCGGGTTATCCTGACCCGATATGGGAATTTTTTGTGTCCAGTGGCTTCAAGGATCCAATAGATGGTTTCCATTGTCCTTTTAATAATTAAAAGGATAGCTCAGCTGGCTCATCTTTTCAAATTTTTAGGATGAGAAAAGTACGAGGTAAATGTAAACAAGCTAAGTTTCCTGTGCCCAATGAATAAGGTAAATGAGTATTATATTTCCCGTTTCAGGGCACTGGAATTACAGTTCTGAAAACCGAGTTGCTGAAATTCAGCCGCACAGCCCTTCAGAAACCGGCGGATGGTGGTCTTGCCGAAAAGCCCCAGAGCCGCATAGCGAAAGTGCAGCGTGGCCAGGTGCCTCAGAATGTATTTCCACGAATAAAAACGGGCCATGGCTTTGAAGGTTTCAACCTGAAGCAGGACCGGTGACAGCAGCGCCGGTTTGTGCACCACGTGGTGGGCATCGTATTTACTCCAGTCGGTGTGCAGCAACCGCTGATTCTCCACCAGGTCGTAAAACAACGGGGTTCCGGGCAGTGGGGTTAAAATCAGGAACTGGACAGTGTCTATCCCGTGCTGGCTGGCAAAATCGGTTGTCTGCCGGATGGTGTCCAGGTTGTCGGTATCAGCACCCAGGACAAACATACCGTGGATGTGGATGCCGTAATCTTTAAGTATCCTGATGCAGGTAATTATATCTTCCAGCCCCTGCTTCTTGTTGTAGGCCTGGAGGGTGGCCGGGTTGATGGACTCAAACCCGATGTAAAGAGTGTGGCAACCGGAATCAGCCAACAATCGGACCAGTTCCTTGTCTTTGGCCACATCCACTCTAACCTGCGTGGACCAGCACATCTTAATTTTTTCGGCTAAAATTCCCCTCAGGATTTCTTTCGTTCTCCCAGGCTCGGCGGCGAAGTTATCATCAACGATGAACTTGGTCGCTTTGGAAACCGAAGTGGCCTTTTTCATCTCACGGAGAGTGGCCTCGACCGACTTAAAACGGTATTTCCGACCAAACATCTGGATGACCGAACAGAACTTACAACCATAGGGACAACCCCTGGAAGTAGATATGGGGTAGATGTTGGAAGGTTTCCATTTATGGACCAGGGAGAAATCGGGCTCGGGCAGGCGGTCCAGGTCCTGGATGAATTCGCCCGGCGGATTATGATATTTTTTGCCGTCTTTCCCCCTGTAGGACAATCCCTTGATATCGGACAGAACCGGTTTCCCTTTCTCCAGATACTTTAACAATTCCAGCAACGAGGCCTCGCCTTCACCCCGTATGACAAAATCTGCGTGCTCCAGAGCTTCCTCGGCCAGGAAAGTCACATGCGGACCACCCATGACCACGGGAATACCCAGGGCTCTGATGCGGTCAGCTATGGCATAAGCCCGGACTGCGGTTGAGGTTATGGTGGAGATACCAACCAGGTCAGAGCTCTCTATGAATGACCAGTCCGGCTCAGCCAGGTCTTCCACGAAAACCCTGGTGTTATAACCTCGGTCCCTGACCATGGTTGACAGCAGCACCGCCCCCAGCCTGGGCAGGGGAAACTTGCTGAAGATATGAAGACCGGGCGAACCAGCCTCAAGAAATGAGATTTTTTTGATAATCATGATTCTTATGGCTTATAAAGCCTTTCCTTTCAAAAGACGATCGGGGGAGCAGCTGCCGGGTTTCTCTCTCTGAGTTGCCTTAAGTCAGGATTGGCCAAAAGATAGTTCTTTTAAGCGCCTAATAGAAGCGAAAACCAGCTCCTGTTGCTCACTTCGGTTTTTCTATGGCCAGAACCAAACATAACCATCAACCCTGTCTATCCTTAATTACAGGCAGCTAGATGTCGCTGTTTCAACCCTGAACCAGCTTTCCCCTGCTTGATATGAATATATGCTTATAGTGTCAGCAAGTCAAGTAAAAAGAGCTGGATACCTTTTGCTATCCCCTGTTTAATCGGTGACAGTTAAGCTGAGGCTCCTGGCCGCTCTGGCTCCGGTTGTTTTATCTGTTGTATGAAAATAAATATGGTAAAGGCCCGGCTCCAGCGGCCGGGTTTTTAACCTGACTAGGCAAGATAGCCGCCCGGCTTCATGCCGGCTTGACAGTGGCTGGAGTTCGGAGCCGATGGTTTCGGCCCGGCCGTCCCTGGATTGAATCAGCACACTCTTGAACTCCAATTCCGGGCTGTGCCCTGCGGGGGAAGAACAGGTTAGCAGAGCATAAAATTCCTCTGTGCCGGTTTTAAGCCGGGGGCTGACCAGGGCATATCTATTCCAGCCAGGCGGGAAGAAAAGGGGGCTGTTATCATGTTCTGAAATCTGCCCGGCCGTGAGCAGGGCGGGCAGGCCCAGGGCCAGTTCTCCCGGCTGCTCGCTGCCCAGGGCCAGGTCGCTGGAGCCGAGAGCTGATCGCCCGGTGTCCAGGTTTCTCATTACCACCCGGCCTCGGTAGGTGCCCGCCGGAAGTTCAAAGGGAGGAGAAAAATAAACGGTCCCGGCTTCGGTCTCGGGCAACGAGCTGAGCTTGATTTTCCTGCGTTCCAGGGCCGCTATGCTGTCCTCTTTATCAAAAATTACGAACAGCAATTCCAGCTTGTTCCCGGCGAGCTTAGCCATTTCCTCCCGGACCAGCCTGGTCCAGAGAATGAGGTTTTCCTTTCCCTTCTCATAGAAGCTGAAGCCGCCGCTCTCCAGGGCCAGGGGCTCCTGCAGCAACGGTTTTTCGCTAAGGCACAGGTCCACCAGGTGAAGTTGTTTTTCGAGGGCGGTCAGGTCTTTGAAGGGCTTCGGGTTGAAATAACCTTTCTGGGCATAAACCCTGGTTTTAGGCCGGTTAACCCTGACTTTGACTTCGTGATACTGGCCGTCCCACTGGGCGTCAACGTAATAACCGAGAACGTAATAGCAACCGGTGATCTTCTGGACCTCTTCCAGCCCCCGGGTGTAGTTGTGGATATTGCCGAAATACTTACCGCCCGAGTAGTCGGCAATCTTGCCCAGGGTCAGGATGCCGGTCAGCCGCAGGTCCTGGTTAATCCTGGCCACGCTGTCTTCGGTATCGAAAGCATAGACCACCAGGTTGGCGTGGCTTATGGCTTTCTGCATGTCGTCTAAATAGTACTGTAACTGGGTCTGACCCCAGTCCTGCCTCCAGGTGCCACCGGACTTATCCTCGGTCTGGATACCGTAGATGAGCGAGTAGGGGATGCCGGAAGAAAAAAGAATTAGGTGCTTGATTCCGGGCAGGTAACCGAGGGCCTTGGATAGCTTGGTCATCTCCCGCAGAAAGGTCAGGGCCTGCACCCGGTTTTCTGAGGTCATGAAAGCTCTTTTCATTTCTTCCGAAACATTGGGCGAATCCATGATCGGGTCTTTTTCTGGCTTGGACCAGATTCCAGCACCCACCCCGCCTCGCTGGCTGACATCCAGCGGATTTTCTTCCGTCGCCTGCTGCCAGTATCTGGCCTCCAGGTTTTCCACGCTGCCCTGGTAGTCCTTCAGGCCAATAGCTTCCACGAAGCGTCGGATTTTGCCGTGGTCCCGGGACAGGTATTCGCGCACGGCCAGCCCCCCTTCCAGGGAGTAGGTAATGATGCCGATTTCGTCGTTGGCCTGGATGATATTATCAAGGAAGTGCAGGGCGGCTTTCCGGGTGGCCCGCAGACCTTTCGGGTTATTGTAAACAAAATCAAAAAACAGGAAGAATTTCCTGCTGGCCGGTTCAGTCTCCCGGGTAGCGATTTCAGAAGCTTTTTCGGATTCCGGGGGTAGCAGAAAGGAGTGCAGGTGTTTTTCGAATTCGGTCAGGTTTTTTCTCTGGCCGTTGTCAAAGACTTCAAAGTCCTCTTTTTCCAGGTCGGTAAGCGGCTGGCCCTTGCTGTCGGTGACATAGACCTGGATTAATTTCAAGGTAACCGAGATTTCGTGCTTCGGTTTGAACTGGGGAGGCTCCTCCTGGGCCAGAATGAACCAGGGGTGGATAAAATAGAATAAAAATAAAAAAGAGAAGGTCAGCCAAAAAGCAATCGGGGAAGCACCCCTTCTTTTTGCAGGCTTGGGGATTCGTGGTGTTTTATGGAGCCTCATGTTTTACTCCGCCCGCCAGCCTTACGGGCATTTATTATTTTAGTCCCTTTTTCTGCTAATTGCACCAGAAAGAAAAGGCTCAATCCAGTCCTGTTTTTTGGGGATTGGGGTGCCTGGCGCCAGCTGGGTCAGGGGGCAAAAAATTAGGAAAAATGTAGGGTGTCCCCCTTTTTTCCCTTTTTTTCAGTATAATAATATGTCATTGACGAAATAAAGGGGTGGGGGCCAATGAGGCGGTTGACGGTGGCGCCGGCTCTGAGTAGAGCCTGCGGGGAAATGCTGGTTGAGGTGATGACATGCTGCAAACAAAGCGGGCCGAACGCGCCCCGGGAAAAAAGGTCTGGACTTTCGCTTTTGTTTTCCTGGTCTTAATTCTGCTCGTCGGCGGATATTTTTTACTCCGCCAGGAAACCAGAGCCACCTTCCGGGAGCAATCCAGGAGCCTGCTGGCCATCGCCGAGCTTAAAGTTCAGGGAATCAAGCAGTGGCGCCAGGAAAGGCTAAACGATGCGGCCAATATTTCAGCCAGTCCGCTTTTTTCCGGAGCCCTGTCGAGGTGGCTGGGACGGCCAGACGACCAGGAGCTCAAAGGGGATATAATAAGCCGGCTGGCCCTGGCCAGCAGAACCTATGGCTATGAAAACATCTTCGTGGTTGATACGGCAGGACGGGTCCTGCTGTTTCTTGCAGCCGAAGCTGAAGCCGTCAGCCCGGAAACGGGACGAGCCCTGGAACAGGCCCTGGACCGGAAAGAAACTATCCTGTCGGAACTGCAGCAGAACCAGTCCAGCCACGCCTATCTGGACTGCGTTTCTCCTATAATATCCCGGGATGGCTTGGTGCTGGGGGCTTTGATTTTAAGGAGTGATGCCAACCTGTTCCTGTATCCATTTCTTCGGTCCTGGCCCACCCCCAGTCCGACGGCCGAAACCATGCTGGTCAGGCGCCAGGATGAACAGGTTTTTTATGTCAACGAGCTGCGCCACCGCGGCCAGACCGCCTTTAGCGCCGGCCCTTCTCTGAACCAGGCTTTTTTGCCAGCAGTCAGGGCAGTCCTGGGACAGACTGGCGTTTTTGAGGGTGATGACTACCGGGGCATAAGGGTGCTGGCAGACATCCGTCCCGTGCCTGAATCTTCCTGGTTTCTCATTACCAAGGTTGATGCGGCCGAAATCCTGGCCGAAGCCCGCTCCCGCAGCGCCAGGACTATGGTCATTCTGGGGCTGCTGATAATTATCTCCGGAGGTCTGGCCTTCATCGGTTATCGCCACAAGAAAATCGCTTATTTACGAACCCTCTACCGCCTTGAGAAGATGAAGCGGGAAACACAGGAAGAATTCCGGACGACACTCTACAGCATAGGCGATGCCGTAATCACCACTGATCTAGAAGGAAAGATCAGGGTGATGAACCCGATGGCCGAGAGACTGACCGGCTGGAAAGAAGATGAAGCTCTGGGCCAACCGCTAAGTGAGGTTTTCCATATTATCAGCGAGGAAACCAGGGCCAGGGCCCAGGATCCAGTCAGCCGCGTTCTCCAAATGGGCACGGTAGTGGGCTTGGCCAACCATACTCTGCTCATCTCCCGCGATGGGAAGGAGATCCCCATTGCCGATGCTGGTGCTCCTATCCGTGACGAACACGGGCAGATCAACGGTGTGGTGCTGGTCTTCCGCGACCAGACCAGGGAGCGAGCTGCCCGCCAGGCCCTGGAAGAAAGCGAGAAAAGATACCGGGTGGTGGTGGAAAATGCTCATTCCGGGGTGCTGATTGTTAACCAGGATTACAGGTTCGAGTACGTCAACCAGAGGCTCTGTGAAATACTGGGCCGGAGGCAGGATGAAATCCTCGGGCATGATTTCCGGGAATTTCTGGATGAAGAATCCCGGGCCCTGGTGGCCGATCGTTATCTCCGGCGCCAGCGGGGCGAGGATGTTCCTTCCAGGTATGAATTCAACATCATCAGGAAGGACGGAGAAAAAAGAAGAGTAGAGATCAGCTCGGCTATTGTCAAAGATATTCAAGGCAGGACAATAACTGTGGCCCAGTTGCTGGACATTACCGAGCGGAAACAGGCAGAAGAAGCCCTCCGGGCCAGCGAGGAAAAATACCGCATCCTGCATGAATTTGCCGGCGAAGCCATCTTCACTTACACCCTTGACCTGAAATTGCTGGAGGTTAACAGGGCGGCCTGTGATTATGTCGGCCAGAGCCGGGAAGCGCTGCTGGGCCGGGATATCCTGGAACTGGGCATCCTGCACCCGGAAGATGTCCAGCGGGCGCTGGATAATTTGAAAAGTATCACCCAGGGTGGCCAGGAAATCGCCGTCGACAAGCTCCGCTTCCGGGGAAAAGACGGTTCTTATGCCACCTACCTGGTGACCTCCACGCCGGTTGTCCAGAACGGGGAGATTGTGGCCGTAACCAACGTCTGCCGCGATGTTACTCTTGAAGAAAAGCTTCACGCTGAACTGAAAGCTTCTGAGAAGAAATACCGTTTCCTGTTTAATGCCGGCAATGATGCCATTTTTGTTTACCGTTTGACCGAGGACAATCGCCCCGCTGAGTTTGTTGAGGCCAATGAGCTGGCCTGCCGGCTGAGCGGTTATACCAAAGAGGAATTGATGGAGTTAACTCCGTTTGACCTGGTAGTGCCAGAGGAAAGAGCCGCCGTCAATCAGTCCAACCTGGAGATAAGCCAGAAAAAACAACGGGTCTTTGAGCGGACGCTCCTGACCAAAGATGGAAGGCGTATTCCCTGCGAGATTTCCTCTCATTTATTCGAGATGAACGGCCAGCCGACCATCCTGGCGATTGCCCGTGATATAACCGAGAGAAAGAAAGCCGAGGAAAGCCTGCGGGCCGCCCTCAGGGAAAAAGATGTAATGCTAAAGGAAATTCACCATCGGGTCAAAAACAACCTGCAGGTCATGGCCAGCCTGCTGAGGCTCCAGGCCGCCCAGTTGACTGAAAAGCAAGCCCAGGAAGCCTTCAGAAAAAGTCAGACCCGCATCCGCTCCATGGCCATGATCCATGAAAAGCTCTATCAATCCGGCAACCTGGCCAGCGTGGATTTTGCCGATTATGTGGAGAAACTGGTAACCCATCTTTATGTTCTGTATGAAGTGGACCAGAGCCGGGTTCATTTCAGGAACGAAGTCGGAGAGATTGGACTGGATATAAACCAGGCCATCCCCTGCGGTTTGATCGTTAACGAGCTGGTTTCCAACGCCCTGAAATACGCCTTCCCGGGCAGCAAGAAGGGAGAGCTTTTGGTCAAGATGTTCAGGGACGAGAAGGGCCGGATTCATCTGGTGGTTAAGGACACGGGCCGGGCCCTGCCGGAAAGAATTGATATCCACAGGTCTGAGACTCTGGGATTTCAGATCATCAATGACCTGACCAAGCAGCTAAATGGAACCCTCGAATACCGAAGAGACGGCGGCAACGAATTCGAAATCACCTTTTAAACGTAAAGTTTGCGACCGCGGTTGTCGTAGATGATGAAGGCCGGCAGGTCTCGCACCACTATTTTGCGCACAGCTTCCATTCCCAGGTCTTCAAAATCAACCACTTCGGAAGAGACGATATGTTCTCTGGCCACCAGGGCGGCGGCCCCACCGATGGTTCCCAGGTAAAATCCATTATAGCGGCGGCAGGCTTCCACCACCCGGTCGGACCGATTACCCTTGGCCAGCATGACCCGGGAGGCACCGGCTTTCATGAAATCTTCCACGTAGTTGTCCATTCTCTGGGCAGTAGTCGGGCCGAAGCTTCCAGTGGGCAGGCCCGGGGGCGTTTTGGCCGGCCCGGCATAATAGATCGGGTGCTTCTTGAAATATTCTGGTAGAGACTGTCCGCTGTCCAGCATCTTCTTAAGTCTGAGATGGGCGATATCCCGGGCTACGATCAGCGTTCCGCTGAGCCTGAGGCGTGTCCCCACCGGGTAGCGCGAAAGTTCTTCTACCAGCGAATCCACCGGCTGATCCAGGTTTATGGCCGGAGCTTCCTGAAGCTGCAGCCGGTCAATCTTTTTCAGGAAGCGGGCCGGGTTCTTATCCAGGGCTTCTACGAAAATTCCGTTGCGGTTGATTTTGGCTTTGAGGTTGCGGTCGGCATTGCAGCTGACGCCGATACCCACCGGCAGCGAACCGCCGTGCCGGGGTAACCTGATCACCCTGGCTTCTACGGCCAGGGCTACCCCGCCGAACTGGGCCCCCAGACCGGTTTCCCGGGCAATCTGCAGAACTTTCTTTTCCCATTCCAGGTCCCGGTAGCCGTGGGGCTGGCCGCTGGGCCTGGTAACCAGGTTATCCAGGAAGCCGGCGCTGGCCAGCTTGACCGTCTTGACGGTCATTTCCGGCGACAGGTCGCCGATGACCACCGCCAGCCGGTAGGGCGGGCAGGCGGCCACGCCAATGGCCCGAATTTTCTCCCGCAAAAATTCCAGCAATGTTTTTTCGTCCCGGAGCAATGATTTGTTTTCTTGATAAAGAGCGGTCTTGTTGGAAGAGCCGCCGCCCTTGGCCATGAAATAAAACCGGTACTCGCTTCCGGGAGTGCTGAAGATTTCTATCTGGGCCGGTAAATTATTGCCGGTGTTTTTTTCTTCCAGGATGGACAGCGGGGCGTTCTGCGAAGCTCTGAGGTTGAAGGTGGTGTAAGCCTCAAAAACACCCCGGCTCAGATACCTGGCATCATCCACTCCGGTCAGAACCCTTTCTCCCTTATAACCGATAACATTGGCTGTGCCAGTATCCTGGCAGAGGGGCAGAAGTCCTTCGGCTGAAATGGCGGCGTTCTTGAGGAGGGCGGCGGCCACGAAGCGGTCGTTGTCCGAAGCTTCAGGGTCATCCAGGATGGAGGCCAGGTTTTCCAGGTGTGAAGTCCGGAAGTAAAAATTAACCAGGAAGAAAGCCTGTCTGGCCAGGTAGCGCAGGGCTTCCGGCTGAACTTCCAGGAATTTTCTCCCGCGGCATTTAATTTCTTTCACATAATTTGAAGTCAGCTTTATATATGGTGTCCGGTCCCTATCCTGGCTGAAAACGGGGGTGTAACCAAACTTCATGTCAGGTCCTTTCCTCGGACAGTTTCAGTCTTCGATGTCCATATATTCGATGATATCCTCAAAGCCGGCGATAGCCTTCTGACCGACCATGCCAATCAGCATGAATTCGTTGGTCAGCGGGTTGAGACGGAATTCCTTGAGCAACCTGAAGTTTTCTATCTGTCCCGACCGGTCAACATGAGTCCTGGGACCCGTGCAGTATATCTTTATTTCGCCCACCTGGATGGCGTCTTCTCCGGCCGGGCTGATGGGCACATCAGCTTTAATAACCTCCAGCACCTTATTTTCCAGTTCTTCCAGGTCAATGTTAGGGCGTTCCGGGAAATTAATGACGAAGCCATGTCTGATGTCGGAATGAATCAGGGGAGTTCGGGCTTTGTAATTGTAATCTCTTTCCAGAATGGCGGTGGTGATGTCTTCGGCCGAATGAGCCATCAGGCGGTATCTTATGGTCCGGTCGACTATTGACTTGATATTTTGGGGATAGGGTCCGAAGACCGTCGGCCTGGCCACAATTATTTCTTCTCCGATACCGATTAGCACCTGGGCATTGCAGCCCAGGATATCGTAGATCAGGTCAAAATGTTCAACCACCACCCGCCGTTTGTGTTCAATGGCCCGCCGGATGGCTTCCTTTATCTTGTATTTCTGCACGAAGGCCAGCTCGTGGCGGACATCTATGTGGAAGGTATGGCCGGAAAAATAGTCATCGGGCGAAAAGGAATAGATGGGTGCCCTTCTGATGTTAATGCCCTCGTCCTCGTTGGTCAGTTCCAGCCCGGGGAAAAGACCGCGGATCAGAGTAGATTTGCCCGACCCCTCCTCTCCTATTATTCCGATCAGGTAATCGGTCGGGGTGAGGTAGCGGCGGGCGATTTCGCTGGCCACCATGTACAGGCGATAGCGTCCGCGCGGGGCGTAATACACCGCGTAGATCAGCGTATCAATCCGGGAAAGTTGTCTCGGGTCCATTCTTTGCCCCCGGTTCCTTAAAAATTCAGGTCAAACAGCGGAACATGCTGTTGGGCCCCGTAGATATCGGTATCGCCCGGTGCGCCTGACGGAATCTTTCGCTTGAGGGTGACCTTGATGGCCTGGCTCGGTTCAAAATAGACAATCTTGAGAACGTCAGTTTCCGGGATCCGGTATAACCTGGCGATTTTCCTGGCGGTGATTATCTTTTTCTCCCTGAACAGCTCAAAATGGCGCCTGTCCTTAAACATGATATCAAGAGTCAGCTCAAAAGGTCCAGAGTTCTTGGAGCGGATGACCCTGGCCACCTGAAGAATGTTTCTTCTTGGCTTCCTGGTTTTGCCGGTTGTTGTCTTCATCACTTCCCCCTTAGATGTTTTCCGTTTCAGTCCGGAAAAAGCCCGGGTCATCCACCTTCATCAGGTGATAGATGGAAAATTCGTAAACCTGGCCCATGGCCACGTCCGATGGAGAAAAGGGAAAAGCCAGGTTGCCGGCCGTGGCGATGCGACCTTCGTAACCATAATGCAGCAGGGCCGACCGGGTAACGGCCAGCAGGGCATCAGCTTCTTCCTGGCTGCGTCCGATGGCTTCGATGACTATACCCAGCTCGTGGGCGCGGGTCTTCCTGACCGGTTCCAGCTCGCCCATGACTCCATTCTGGCCGTAGACATGGAAGAAAATACGGCCCTCTTCTGGCCTGATTTTCATGATTTCCCGGGCCCGGGTTTCAACTGCTTTCAGGATGGATTCTATCTTTGAAATCATGATCGGGTCGCGCACTCCGGCCACGCTGATGGAGCGGTAGCCTGTCAGCCGGACTCCCTCCAGCTTAACCCAGTAATCTTCCGTGGGGACAAACCGGCTGCCCCTGACCCGAACCCGTCCCCGCCCGATATCCTCAAAGGAGCAGGAGCGCAGGTTGATCACACCTCCTGGACCGGGCAGTTCGTAAGGGTCCGATTTTTCGTAAAGCGTATGGGCCGCAGCCGATTGCGGGGTGAACTTTCTTTCGGGCGACAGGGCTTCCAGGATGAAAGAATCCTCTTCCAGTATTCCCAGGGCACAATCTGAACCGGAACCGGGGGTGGCCGCTATGGCGGCGCATTCCAGGATTTTACCGAGGTGAAGGGCCAGCCCCGGGTCGTAGCCCAGGGAAATCGGCAGGGCAGCAAA
>DMVN01000021.1:0-243 GCA_003476685.1 Acidobacteriota bacterium
ACAGCTACATCTGGGCCGAGGTGCTGGATGCCGACGCTTTCGAGGCTTTTAAGGAGAAGGGGCTGTTTGACGCGGAGACGGCCCGGGCCTTCAGGGAGAATATCCTGGCGCGGGGAGGTAGCGAGGACCCCATGGCCCTGTACGTGAAGTTCCGGGGGCGTGAGCCGAAGGTCGAGCCGATGCTGAAGCGCCGCGGCCTCCTCTAAAGAGGGGACACCTGCAACTGTCCCCATTTTTATTGCT